>JAUVJV010000179.1 GCA_030592245.1 Candidatus Eiseniibacteriota bacterium | reverse complement strand
AGCATGTGCAGGGGGTTGATTTCGACTTCGCCAATGCCGATGTCGAAGTCCATTTTCAGATCCGGAAAGATAGCGTTGTGTGAACGGTTCAAGTCTGTCTTGAGGCCGTCCAAGCGCTGTTTTTCCTCCTTTACCGGAGCTTTGGCCAGCTTGCCAACGGTCGCAATGGTCTTCCGAAGGTCCGAGTCCGCGTCGGCCATCTGCTTCTGAAGCTTGTCCGCAATCGGTTGTAGCACGAGGGTGAGGAGTTTCTTGTGCTCCGCTTCGGGGTCCTCGAGTGATCCGATACGGAAGGGCACTGGGAGGCGACTGCTAAAGACCGGGTCAAGCCCGCTGGCCCTATCGTCTGTGGAGTACTCACCCGCTTCGGGATCCCACGTTGTGCGATTCTTGGCCCACGCTGTTTCCTTATTCCACTCCCAGCGGCTACGCACCAGCCGAAGGTCTCCATCATGTTCCTTCCAATTCTCTGCTATATTCGCCATGCCATCGGGGATGTGCACCCATATCTCGACCGTGGCAGGGGCTTCTCCCGCGCGACGGCAGAGATCGCTCGCGGGGTCAAACGTGGCCGTGCCGAGTGCGAGTTCGTACGCTCGTAGAAACGTCGACTTGCCAGTGTTGTTTACGCCGACCAGACAGAGAACCGTATCCAACGCGATCTCGCAGCCCTCCGGACCGATGCACCCAAGATTGCTCACACGCATCTTGACAAGTCGTGATGTCTCCGGCATATGGTCCCCTTTCTTCCTGGCTCCAACTACGAGTTATACAGTTCCTTGTTAAGCAGTCATTGGTGTCTTGTCTGGTGTCTCTGCTTGATGACACTCAAGCCCAGTACCTGGACAATTGCCATAGTACCAGTTAACTCCGGGTCCGGAAGTCTTTCGGAGGAGGGTTATACAGTTCATGGCCCGAGAGGCAAACGGGTATTGCCCCTACCTCGCACCTCCATAGATTGTGAAGGATTCCCTGATGGCCAATCTCTCCATTTATACACCAGCGATCCGATGATTTCAAGCAAGAAATACGTGCTAATTGGGTCAGGAAAAGATGAGGTGCCACTCCCGTTGCCACTTCGTTCCTTTCAATCTTGACAGGAGCAAGGGGCATTGTTACCATCCACCATCAATCAGGTCGTCATTAATCAGATCGGTTTAGAGGAAGAACCGTGCTCATTCCATCAGTCATAAGGAAGGCATTCCGTGGCATGCTCGGGCCCATCGCAAGGGGTCTGGCGGCAGGCAAGGTGCATCCCAACACAATCAGCATTGTGGGCGTCATACCTGCAATCGTGGCGGGCTATGCCTTTGCCACGGGTAATGTGCGGCTGGGGGGTGTGCTCTTGGGGATATCGGGACTCCTCGATCTCATGGACGGCCAGGTCGCAAGGCTCAGCAATATGCAGACTAAGTTCGGGGCACTCCTGGACTCCACGCTTGACAGGTATGCCGAGATTGCCGTATTCGTAGGGCTTGCCGTGCTGTACAGGGACTCCGTGACCCTTTACGGGGTGATGCTTGCATTAGGTGGCTCCCTGATGGTAAGTTATGTGAGAGCTCGCGCCGAGGGGCTCGGCTCTTCGTGCGACGGGGGTCTGCTTCAGCGTCCCGAAAGGCTGGTCCTCATTCTGGTGGGAGCCCTGGTGGGACCGAGATACCTGGAGTGGGCCATCTGGATTATTGCAGTTCTGGCAAACATAACTGCTTTTGAAAGACTCCTGAGGGTCAGGAGATCGATGAGCTCCGGGAACCCTTAGGCTTCGATGAAGACTGGAGGTTGGTCATGGGAAAGGTGAGAGCCGCGATTATCGGTGTGGGGAATTGTGCGTCTGCGCTGGTGCAGGGGGTTCACTATTACAGGAATGCCAAGGACGGGGAGCTGGTACCCGGGATGATGCATGTCAATCTCGGGGGATACCATATCAGGGATATCGACTTCGTCACCGCCATCGACATCGATGCGAACAAGGTGGGTAAGGATCTCTCCGAGGCGATCTTCACCTGGCCCAATAACACGTATAAGTTCGCCAATGTGCCCAAGATGGGTGTCAAGGTGGTCCGGGGGATGACCCATGATGGGCTGGGCCTCTACCTTTCCAGGATCATCAAGAAGGCTCCGGGCCAGACCTGCGATATCGTGAAGGTCCTGCGTGACAATGGCGTGGATGTGGTGGTGAGTTTTCTGCCCGTTGGGAGCGAAGAGGCCACCAAGTGGTATGTTGAGCAGATTCTCGAGGCGGGCTGCGGTTTCGTAAACGGTATTCCTGTTTTCATTGCCCGCGAGAACTACTGGCAGAAGCGCTTCGCCAAGAAGGGACTTCCCGTCATCGGAGACGACGTCAAGAGCCAGGTTGGCGCAACCATCGTTCACCGGGTCTTGACGCGGCTCTTCCGCGACCGCGGGGTGAAGCTCGAGCGGACCAGCCAGCTCAATGTGGGCGGCAACACCGATTTCCTCAACATGCTCGAGCGCTCGAGGCTTGAGTCCAAGAAGATATCCAAGACCAATGCCGTCACCTCACAGCTCGACTATGACATCGGCGCGGCCAATGTCCATATCGGCCCCAGCGACTATGTCGAGTGGCTTACCGATCGTAAGTGGGCCTATATCAGGATGGAAGGCACGACCTTCGGTGATGTGCCTCTCAATGCCGAGCTCAAGCTCGAGGTCTGGGACTCGCCCAACTCAGCTGGTGTTATTATAGATGCCATCAGATGTTGCAAGCTTGCCCTCGATGCCGGTCTCTCGGGAGCGATGGAGGCGCCGAGCTCTTACTTCATGAAGTCCCCGCCCGTGCAGGTCACCGACGATGAGGCGCGGAATGCGGTAGAGGACTACATAGTAAAGTGCGTGGCGGCCAGGAAGAATGCCCCAAAGAAGGCGCCGGTCAAGAAGATTGCCAAGAAGGCTGCCAGGAAGACAACGAAGAAGACAGCGAAGAAGACCAGAAAAAAGAAATAGACCTAATTCACCAACCGGGGGTCAGGTACCGGAATGTGAATTCACATTCCGGTACCTGACCCCACTTTTGTGAATTTCTTCCTCTTGAAACGGCAGTGGGATCTGAGTAAACTCCAGGTGTAACTAACCCCTGGCGTTTTTTACCAATGGAGGGCGATTACAGGTGGGAGAGGGCATATTCATAACCTTCGAGGGGATAGAGGGGTGCGGGAAATCCACCCAGGCCGAGCGCGTCAGGGACTTTCTCATCGAGAAGGGCTTCGAGGTGGTCTTGACCCGCGAGCCCGGCGGATCGGGGATCGGCGAGAAGATCCGCGACATCCTCCTGGACCCGGCAAATCAGGCGATGGTGCCGCTTACAGAGCTTCTGCTCTATGAGGCCAGCCGCCACCAGCACCTGGTTGAGGTGATTGAGCCCGCCCTTGAGGCGGGGAAAGCGGTGATCTCTGACCGGTTCTACGATGCCTCGACGGCCTACCAGGGTTATGCGAGGGGTTTAGATATCAATGATGTGGAGCGGCTGAATTTGATTGCGACCGGGGGTAAAAGACCCGATCTTACTATTATACTGGATCTGCCCGTCGGAGATGGTTTGAAACGAATTGGCAGAAATCCGGATCGAATTGAAGGTGAAGCTGTTGAATTCCATGAGAGGGTAAGAGCCGGCTATCTGGAGATAGCCGCTCGGGAGCCCGAACGGGTGAAGGTTGTGGATGGGAGTGGGTCGATCGAGGAGACATTTGCTAAAGTGAGGGCCCCTGTAGAGAATCTGCTTGCCGAGAGGAAAGTGAGGTAACCCCGATGCTTAAGAACAGAGCAGTCAAGATCATGTTGTTGGCTTCGTTCCTGGTGATGATCGGCGTCTCCAGCCTTGTTGTCGCGAGAGCTTCCAATGTGCGGGACTCCATGGCTCTCTTTACCGAGGTCATGCGCAGGGTCAGGGACGAGTACGTGGACCCCGTCGAGATCGACAAGATGGTCGAGGGCGCGATCCGCGGCATGATGCGTACGCTCGATCCGCACAGCACTTTCTTAAGCAAGAAGCAGTATGACAATCTCATGGTGAGCACCCACGGGAGTTTCGGCGGGCTCGGGATTGAAATCGACGTCAGGAATGACTGGCTGACCGTCATCGCCCCGATCGAGGGTACCCCGGCGGCCAGGAAGGGGCTCCGCGGCGGAGATAAGATCGTCAAGATCGAAGGTGAATCCACCCGCGGCATCACCATAGCCGACGCCGTTGAGAAGCTGCGCGGCCCCAAGGGGACGGATGTGACCATAAGCATCCAGCGCGCAGGAGCTGATGACTTGCTGGATTACACGATCACACGCGATACGATAAAGATTAAGAGTGTTCCGTTCGCCACGCTCTTGGACGGTAACCTCGGTTACATAAGGGTCGCCGCCTTTTCAGATGATACCGGAGACGAGCTCAGGAGCGCGCTCAATGATCTTAAGGGTCAGGGCATGGAGAAGCTGATCATCGATCTCAGGAGAAACACCGGCGGGCTTCTTACCCAGGCCATAGAGGTCTCCGAGCAATTTCTTGAAAACGGCCAGATGGTAGTATCCACAAGGGGCAGGCGCCCTCAGCAGAACCGCGAGTACAAGGCCGGCCGCAGAGCTGCCGGTGGGGACTATCCTCTCGTGATTCTGGTGGACCACCAGAGCGCCAGCGCGTCCGAGATCGTGGCCGGCGCGGTGCAGGACCTCGACCGGGGCCTCGTGGTAGGCCTCACGACCTTCGGCAAGGGTACGGTCCAGAGCGTGATGAGACTCCCCGGGGATAATGCGCTCAAGCTCACCACCGCCAAGTACTACACACCGAGCGGAAGGTGCATCAATAAGTATGAGGAAGCCAATGACAGGACCGCATATGTCTTGACCGATGAGAGCGAAGCCGATTCCACGCGCGAGTACCTTACGGCATCGGGACGCGTGGTGTACGGTGGCGGCGGAATCCACCCCGACGTTAAGATCACGCGTGAGGACATGCCGGATATAGCAAGCAGTGTTGCAAGAGCGGGCCTGCTGTTTGAGTACGCGGTCGACTATGTGGCCGATCGCCCCGACATCGCAAAGGATTTCGGCGACGATCCTGACTTTCTCGCGGACTTCAAGGCCTTCCTCGATGAGAAAGAGTTCGAGTATACCGATGAGGAGTTCGATGAGGGCGAGGACTATGTTGACATCATGCTTCGGTCCGAGATCGCCAGAAAAGTCTGGGGCAATGACGCGGCATACCTGATCTCCATAGAAGGGGATTCTCAGCTTCGGAAGACCATCGACCTGGTGAATCAGGCAGGCACCCTGTCGGATCTCTTCGCCTCGGTTGACCAGTTTTCCGAGACGCTGGAGTAATGAGGCCGGCCGCCCTCTTCATCGACTTCGACGGCACGATATCCCCCGTGGATATCTCCAATGCCTTCTTCACGTCCTTTGCGGGCGAGGATGCTCTCCGGGCCGTTAAGGAATGGAAGCAGGGGCTCATCAGTTCCACCGAATGCCTGCGCCGTGGGATCGAAGCCTATACCGGTAACCTTTCAAATCTGAAGGAGTTTGCCCGCAAGCAGCCCATAGACGAGGGATTCACCAGACTGCGCGAGGAGTGTGAGCGAAGAGGCATCGAGATGACCATCGTGAGCGATGGGCTCGACTACTACATCACCGCCTTT
>JAUVJV010000338.1 GCA_030592245.1 Candidatus Eiseniibacteriota bacterium | reverse complement strand
CTCAGGGTCATCCCCACCCAGATCTTCTTCGACGCCGCGGGCTCGGAGGTCTGGCGCCATGAGGGCTTCCTCTCCAGAGACGCGATAGTCGCCAGGTTCACAGAGATGGGCGTGGAGCCTATCGATGATTAGGCTCTTCGAGGTCCTGACGGATGCCGTATCCGGGGCGCCCCACGTAGCCATCCTGGCATCGTTCGCCTGGGGCATCCTCAGTGTGATATTGAGTCCCTGCCACCTCGCGAGTATTCCCCTGGTGGTTGCCTTCATCACCCAGCAGCAGGCCCTGACCACGCGGAAGGCGTTCCTGGTTTCCGCAACCTTCGCGGGGGGCCTGCTCACCACGATCGGGATTATCGGCGTGGCGACAGCCCTCTTAGGGAGAATGCTCGGAGACCTGGGCACCAATATCAACTATGTGCTGGCCGGGATCTTCGTTGTGATAGGACTTCATTTTCTGGGGGTGATCCCGCTCCCGTTATCGGCTTCTGCCGCCAGGACGGGAGGAAGGCGGGGCTATCTCACGGTCTTCCTGGTGGGACTCATCTTCGGGCTCGCGATCGGACCGTGCACGTTCGCCTTCATGGCTCCCATGCTCGCCGTTACATTTTCCGTCGCCAGCAGCGATATCGCCTATGGCATCCTGCTTCTTGCTGCTTACGGGATAGGCCACTCTGCGGTCATAGTGGCTGCGGGGACCTCCACCGAAGCGGTAGAGCGATATCTCAAGTGGACTTCCAGGTCCCGGGGTGTGGGTATTCTCAGGAAGGTATGCGGCGTCCTCATCATTCTCGCCGCCATCTACCTCATCTGGTAGCCATAAGTGATGAGATCACCAAAGCAGGCAAGTATTTCTCTATAGCGCGGCTGATGCTTACCAGCGGGCCTTGCACCCTCTTACATCCACATGCACGAACGGTCCATGCAGATGATTCGGCCCGTACTTCCCCAGTCCCCCGGTAAATGGCTCGAACCAGGATTCGCCGCACAGATCATCGATAATACCGTAAAGCACCATGGCATCGTCGATGTCGATGTTCCCATCTCCACTGAGATCATCCATCATGCCGTCCGGGGGATCATAATCGATGAATATGTCTGCGGCGTCTCCCCATAGATGCCGGCTGTAACTGATATTGCCGATGGCCTCGTTGTAGAAGGGTGTCCTGTAGCCACTCATGACGTGGAACGTGTCGCACCTGTGACCAAGCTCATTGACCCGCTCGAGTATGAACTCGAGCTTCAGCAGGAGGCCCTCGCTCAGGACGACGTACGGCGTGCACTCCCGGGCCTGCTTGCACAAGAACTGGCCCAGCCTGAAATGGGGAGTCACCAGTACATCACGGTACTCCTTCCTCACTTCGATGAAACCGCGTGGCGGATCGTAACTCACGCCATCGAGGACCGCAGACACAGGGTAGCTGCCTATACGATAGCCGCCCACACATTCGCCCTCCATGCTGCCATAGGGCACCATGACAAAGATATGGAGCATTATCGAGTCCCTGAGGCTATGACTGATGACGCGGACATCGTAAAGACCGGTCTCCTCCGGAGCGGTCCATGTCCACCGGTTGCCGTCGGTCGTGACCGTTGCGCTCGAGCCCGACCTGAGCGCGTATCGTCCCGGGTAGCCTGTATCCACCGGCTCGAGCATGATCACCTCCCCGGGCAATACGAAGATGCCGGTCACATGATAGGGCGTAACCTGATCGTTGAACCTCAGGCTGAAACGCGCTCTCCCCGAGGAAAAACCGTGGGCAGGCTGGCATATGGCAAAAGCCGAGACGCTCAGGATCAAGAGAGCACAGGCAATCTTGATTCCTGCCCGAATGCCGGTACGCATCCGGTCGGATCCAATGTATGCCTTTGATCTATTCATCGCCTGCTACAGACCTCGCTTCAGGGACTCAGGCTCATTCCCGCCCGGCAACTGCATCTCCGGGGGAAGATCGCTCAGGGCATCAGCGACCGCCTCGTCCCTTTCGTAAATGTCCCTGCGGAACTGCACGCTGCCATCATCATCCACCCATGCAGTGCAGTAGAGTATATAGACTCTGATGGGTTCGGGCAATCTTACAGTCTGTTCCTCACCCCTGTCAATTGCCGCAAGTATCGCCGGGCGGCTCCAGCCCGGGTCGGCCCTCAACAGGTATTCCGCCAGTTCGAGAGGCTGTTCGATCCTGATGCAGCCGGAGCTGAATGCACGGACCGTCTGGTTGAAGAGCTCCCTTGCCGGCGTGTCATGAAGATAGACATTGAACTTGTTCGGGAACATGAACTTGATGCGCCCCAGCGCATTGGCCGGACCCGGATCCTGGCGGAGCCGGTAAGGAAAGCTCTCAGCAGTGAAGCCGGCCCAGTCGATAGTGTCCGCATCCAGCTCCAGAGCATCCGATTCCCAACCCCCGAATACCCTCATGTTGTTCTCCTCGAGATAGTCCGGGTTCTCCTTGAGGATCGGAAGCTTGTCCTTGACCGCAATGCTGTTTGGGACGTTCCAGTAGGGGTTTATGACAAGATAGGTTATCATGTCGCTGAATGCCGGGGTTCGCCGGTAACTGCGGCCCACGATGGCGCGCATGTCCATCACGCGATCGCCAGCTTCAAAAACCTGCATCTCGAAATTGGCGATATTGACCAGGAGATGCCGCTCGCCGAGGTCCCTGGGCAGCCAGCGCCATCGCTCCATGTTGACCATGATCTGGCGGGCTCGCTGCGCCGCCGTGACATTGAGCTCGGCGAGGGTATTTCGCCCGACTATGCCGTCAACTTCCAGACCGTGACGCTCCTGAAACAGCCGGACCGCGCGGTCCAGATCGTCATCGAAGTGCTCCGGATCGCCAGCCGAACCATATAGCCCATAGCCGACAATGGCCAGCCTCTCTCTCACCAGTCGTATTCGCTCCCCGCGGTCACCCTTTTCCATCTTCGAGCCGGTGGGAATCGCGGACCATCCTCCCTCATCGGCCAGAGCCTGGTACCGGGCAAGGGCTCCCCTCAGGCGCAGGGCGCAATGCGATGTGCTGCGCAGGCGATCAAGCGCGTCCTCGACCCCACCCGTCGTGAGGGCATCATGCAGAACCTCAACAAGGTCGATCTCAGAGCCCTCGACAAACCACTCGGGATCGATGGTCTCAGGGTTCACATGACCGTTTATGAGGTGAGACGCATAGACCAGGAACGCATCGGTCAAGAGCAGGTCCAGGTCCACGATCAGATGCGGGATTGTCGATCCGGCACGCTCCATCTCCTCCGGGAGGCGCTCCAGAGCGGCATCAATAAGATCGAGATGGTAATCCGAAGGTCTCAGGCCTTCGGTGTAGGCTTCCTCGATCACCCGCCTGAGCTCATAAGCCCAGGGAAGCGGCCCGCGGTTTCCGCTCCAGGCCACGCGATATGCCCGCTTCTCATAGAATGCCGGAAGCACTTCGGAAGCAAAAATGACATCCGCTGCGACTACCAGCTTGGGGGGAAATCCCGCAAATTCGATCCGGTTCCTGAGCATCTCGCAGGCCCGGTCGCAATAGGTCTGCCCACCCGGCACCTGTGCCCGGGCGCCTCCGGTGAGCGCAAGCGCTATCGCCAATATCCACAGTATCTTGATAGAACGCGTAGTCATCCTAGGGAATCTCGCAGACCTTACATTGCAGGGCAAGAAAAAAGG
>JAUVJV010000062.1 GCA_030592245.1 Candidatus Eiseniibacteriota bacterium | reverse complement strand
TTCAATGCCAAGTGGGACCACATGAAGAAGTGGATTGAGCCTATAGGCAACTACTTCACCAAGGCGGCGTAGAGTGACCGATAGGAAGGATTGCCATCGAATTTACACACAGTTCTTTACATTACCAGGCCAAATTGCCGCCTCGGTTCTGTTGGCATTGCCGGAGACCGGTTAATTCCCTTGACTTGGGTGTACTTTTGGTGCTAAACTGCTTTCGCTTGATCGATTGGGGCTGTGGTAGATCGCTGTCACCCTGGCGCATCATTCAGTGCGAATCCAGGCGATATCTAGATGGGGAGTCCGGGAAGATACTGTGTTAACCCGGGCCGCCCGGAGGCCGATAATAGGCTGAGAGCCCCATGGAACCGAGCTCGAATGCTTGACATTGTTTATCAAATTGTGGTATGCTTTAACGTGACGGTGTCAAATAACCAAATGCAAAGAACAGGTACAAAGGCGGAAGGGAGGTGCGTGAGCAGGCAACGAGGTTTAACGGTGAAGTTAATTATTAATGGAGGTAAATCAAGATGAGACTTCTGTTTGTAGCGGCACTTAGCATCATGAGCCTAGTTTTCGTCGGTGCGGCTTCCGCCGGAATCCCTTCGGCAAGCACCTCCACCGTCGTTGCTGTTGCGCAGGGCACCCCGGACTGCAATCCCGGCACAGCTGTTATATGCCCCCTTGGCGACATGGGCTTGGTCGAAGTGACCGTGACCGTCCGGAACATCTACGGAGACCCTCTGCCCGGCAAGACCGTCACCTGTTACGCGAACATCGTATCAGGCGGTCCCTTCTGCTTCTGCCCGGGTGAGGACCCTCAGGTAGACGTGACTGACGCCAACGGTGAAGTGGTCTTTATCTATGACAATTTCGGCGGCTGCGGCGAACTTAACTGGTATGCCGACTGTGAGGGCGTTGTTCTTGGTCCTTCAGGCACCATCTATATCGCAAGCCCCGACAATACTGGCGACTGCGTGGTGAACCTGGTAGACTTCGGCAATTTCGCTACCGCCTACCAGACGGCGGATCCCTGCTCTGATTACAACTGCGATGGGATCGTCAACCTGGTGGACTTCGGTACTTTCGCGACTCATTACCAGCACGCGTGTCCATAGTCTTCCGAAGCAGTAGGAGACTTAAGAATTCGGGAGCCGGCTTGGCCGGCTCCCTTACTTTATGCCCGGGCGGCTTTCTCACACGGTCAAAGCGACAGGGTCAGAGCGGCAGGTTTAGAAGCTCTTTCATCAGCCGGGCGTTCTTGGCCGCCTGGCCGGCGTGGCAGTTGTTGAAGAACACGAAGGTCTTACGGGCCTTCTTCGACATGTCCTTGATCTTCCGGAGCCATTCCCTGAGCTCGTCCTCGCTGTAAAGGTAATCGTACCGGTCTCCACCACCACGGCCCCACCAGGTCTTGGCGTTCCTACCGTGGAGCCTCACATAGCCCTGGCCGGCCGTGACCCTGGCTACGGGCGGTACCAGGCCTCTGAGATTGGGCTCATCGACCGAGCAGTATCCTATTTCCGCCTGGCGGAGCTCCTCAAAGGTCTCTTCGGATATCCAGGAGCTGTTCCGGAACTCAACGAACAGGGGATCTTCGGGGAATTGCTCCTTGAGGAACCCCACGTGGGCCCTGTTCTCGGGCGTGTGCTTAAAACCCCAGGGAAACTGGGCGATGATCCCGCTGAACTTCCCTGCCTCGATGATGGGCTGGATGGCATCCTTGAAGGTCCTGTACAGGGCAGGGTCTCTGGATTGCTTATGGGTCATCTCCTGATTGGCCTTTATCACGAACTCGAATCCGTCAGGTGTTTTCTCTTCCATTCGCCTGAGGACTATAGGATGCGGAATCCGGTAATACGTGGAGTTTACCTCGACCACGGCGAAGTGCCTGGAATACTCCTTGAGCATGTCGCCTTTTCGTATGCCGGAGGGATAGAAGTTACCCACCCAGTCGGCGAAGCTGTAGCCGGATGTTCCTACGGCTACCGAGCCTTCCTCATCATCCATTCCACTACCTCATGACCGAGTGAGATGCCGAGGGCGACGGCGAAACCCAGCGCAAAGCCCCAGCAAAACGCAACGCCGGCGGTACCCATCAGGCCATAGTTCGCGAAATCCAGAAGGGTGCCCACCCCGTGATACACCAAGGCGCCGATCCCGCAGAGCGCACCGGTGAGCAAGGACGTTAACAGCACCCTTCCCGGTCCCGGGCATTCCACCATGCGCCTTAGCCCGATCCGGATTCCGATGGTTATCAGGGTCGAGAAGGCAAGGAACCGGACCATTCCCACGGCCAGCTCTTCGGCAACGAATATGCCCCACATTATGGTGGCCGCCAGGATGAGGATGGTGGTGTCCCGGCGGCGGATGACCGTCGAGGCGGCGGCAATCAGGGAGAAGGCATGGCCATAGATGTTGAAGATCACGAAAGCCTCACGGCTGATGATCAGCCGGTTCCCGACCGGCAACAGGTGGCGCAGCAAGAGTCCGACGCCTATGGTCGTGACAATACCGCACACCGTGAGGATGGTTACCTTGATTTCCTTGGGGATTCTTCTAGGCAGGGCAGACCCTCCTCCATACGCTGTCCAAGACCATCATCCCACCGGGAAGGGCCCCCGTCAATTGGAAAAGGAATCAGGAGAAAGGGGTAAAAGGGGACAGACACCTATTTCGGGTTACCGAAATAGGTGTCTGTCCCCTTTTTCTTTTACTGGCCGCTGGTCTCTTTCCAGCCTATCTTGATATAATGAAGGCTCTGCCGGAGATAGTAATCGAGCGCCTCGCTTGAGAAGAGAATACACGGGTTTCCACCGGAGAACGCATAGTCGCTTATTCCCCTTACCAAGACCGCCCCGATTATCGAGGGAGTTCCCGTGATTGTCAAGTCCCCATCGACATATATAAGGCCCCGCCACATAAAATTACCACCCAAATCCAGGTCGCCCGTCGTGTACAAGAGTCCCGTACCATTGCCTCCGCCCGGCCACTTGGCCGAGGCACCGCCGGCATTATCGATATAGGTGATCCCATCCTGGGGATCGGCAGAATAAGGCGCGGTGTGGTCGGCATTGGCAAGTATCTCATCCAGGTCCGCCTGCTCTATGCCCAACGTCTGGGCCAGGGTAAGGAACTGGTTGCTGGAAGCAGTATCCTCAGGGGCCGGAACGCCGCCGAGATCCGTAGTCCCCCTCTTGTCAACTTCATCGCCCGTCGTCATAACGCCCGTGACACAGCCGGTGGCTATGCACGTGGTCCGGTTTGAGCAGTACTCGAAGGCCTCGCAGGCGGGCATCATGGTGTAGTGTGGCGTGTCGTATTGATGGTCATGCCCGCACACCGTCACATTTCCCCTCACGTCCACGCCCCTGTCGCAGAACAGGGCAGCTCGTGCATTGATGTTGAGCGGGAATCTCGTCGCCTCAACCTTGACCTCCCGCTCGGCCGTGGCGCTCTTGGCGACCACGGTTATCACCTCAACCGGGCTGCCGGTTTCGAAGTTCTCGGGCGGGTACTTCGAGCCATCGTAGAGGACTATCTCATCGGCGTCCCTGACATTGTCCCCATCGAGATCGCGCCATTTGTGTTCAATGGTAAGTGCCGTGACATTATCGCTCTCGGAGCTGTATTCCAGCCACGATCCGGCATCCTGGAGCGTGCAGCTGTGATACTCGCTCCCCGATGGTACAGGTTCCTGCCCGGGCCTGCACAGGAAGATTCTGGCCTTCCAATCAGGATCCGGCGGCCTCGCGGGATCGCGGATCGCCGCGTTGATGCTTGAACCGTTTACGGTAAGATTGGTGGGATCATTGAGCCCCAGACGGTGAAGGGCCTCCTCTGCGCCAGCTTCGGCGACATAGAGTGCCTCCACATGGAGCATCTGGTGCTTGGAGATATTCACGTCGGTCCGGGTAAGAAAAACCAGGGCCGTACCAAGCGTAAACAAGGCTACCACCGTCAGTATCGCCACCACGAGTCCTGCGCCACGTTCATTCATGCAGACCATTTCACCACCTCTCAGTCATTGAAGAATACAACGACCTGGCCCCGGCTATCCGAGGTCCTGGTACCCACTGCAATATCGGGCTCCCAGTCGTTATTGAAGTCATTGATAGTAAGCGTGATGGCCTCACCGATGTTCGGACTGGTCCACTCACTTCCCGCGGCCGGCATATAGCCATAGCAGGAAAAGACCTTGACCTCTCCCGAGTAAGTGCCACCAAGCTTGATACCTGCAACTATGTCCGGGTAGACGTCGCCGTTAAAGTTGGCGATGCCGAGGCACAGCACCTCTCCGGCCAGTTCGACCGTGTCCGAAGGCCTGTATTCCCCGAAACCATCGTCTATCCCAAAAGTGCCGTCACCGTTATTGTGCCAGATCTCTATACCGCCGGAACCAACTGACATCCTGGTCCCGACTATGATATCGATATCACCGTGGCCGTCTTCCTTCATGTCGGCCAGCACGAGAGCATTGACCGCCCCCGTGGGGTGGAGTGTGCCGTAGTAGGTGAACTTGCCATTGGGGGCTCCGTTGTCCCTGAAGATCTCGATCTTCCCGAAGGTGTCACCGCCCTTGGTGCCCAGAACCACATCCACCGCGTCATTGTTACCGATCACGTCAGCAATATCAAGGGCCCTGACCGACTGGAGAAGATAGGGACCGGCCTGGTTGTAGATGTCCTCAGCGTTGTGGGTGAAACTACCATCCCCGCCTCCGAACCAGGCCTCGAACCTGCCCCAGGGATAAGTGTATTCAGTGCCGACTATCGCATCCAGGTTCGTCCCGACATCGGCATGAACCAGTTTTATGGCCCACACATCAGAATTGCTGGCGGATATGAAGTAGTCATCCGGGGTGGTCGAAAGCTGGCCCTTACTACCCGTGAGCCAGGTAAGGACCTTTCCCGACAGATTGGTCAGACCGGTTAGAATATCGTTTGTCCCGTCACCATCCATGTCGCCGGCGGCGATCGAGAGAATATCTTCCGATGGTGTCCGGCTGTAGGTTGGTGCCTGGTTGAATATGGCTGAATTGGGAGTAGTTGAATTCTTCCAGTTATTGAACCACACATTGAGGTTGGTGAACCCCGAGGCATACTTGGTACCCAGGATGATCTCCACATCACCCCTGTTGTCTTCCGACAGATTTGTAGATGTAATGCACAGCGCCCTCTGGGTCTCGCCCAGCGCGATCACCGTAAAGCTGAGATCGGCCTCGAGCATGTCACCGAAGTTTACCACCACGGTGGAGTCCGCCTGGACAAGCAGGTCCGTCACCCGATTGATGGTGGTGGACATGAAGCCGCCCAGATCCTCTTCTTCGATATCATACGTCCCGGGCAGCACCGTGAAGGAATACTTGCCATCGGCGTCGGTGAGGGTACTGTCACCGCTGCTCAGTTTCATGCTGACGCTGGGAATGCCAGGCTCTCCAGCATCGAAGTAACCATCCTCATTTTCATCAAGATACACCGTGCCCCTGATGGTGCCGGTGGCCCCGGCCTCCATGAGCCCGAAGTCCACCATTGCCGTATCGCCTTCAGCGGCGAGCGTTCTGTCGACAGTGACCTCGCCTACCACGGCAAAGCCCTCCGGAACTACCATCGTCACCGAATAGGTGGAAACAGGAACAAGGAAACCAAACCAGCCTTGATTGCCCGTGGTATCCCTCTCACCACTATTGAGATAGATTTCAATCCCGGGCAGCGTCTGGTCCGTCTGGGCCAGCTCCCCGCCGCCCTCATTGTCCCACAGCCACACGCGCCCGAGGATCGCGCCGTAACCGCCAAGCGCCCTGTCACCGAAGTCCGCGACGGCGATCGCACCCTTGGTGGCCGTAACCGTCTCGGCGTTGGGAGTGGTGGAGGTGTAGCCTGACGGATCGATCTCGGTCACCGTATAGGTGCCCGGGTCTACCCTGAAAAGATAGTAGCCGTGGTTGTTGGTGGTATAACGTGCTCCATTGTTGAGGCGGATCAGGACACCCGCGAGTCCGCCTTCACCCGAGTCCTGGTCTCCGTCACCATTGATATCATTAAAGACTATGCCTCTTATATACGCCGCCCTTACCATCCGGCTTCTGGTAATGGTCACCTCGGATGACATCATCGTTTCCCTGTAGCCCTGGTTTTCCTGCTGGCGCGGATCAGGAGCGCGGGCTGTTCCGATGGCCGTGACCTCGACGCGGTTCACGCTGCCGAGGACCGCGCCGGATACCGGGCTAAGACCCGCAATCTCGGCCGACTCCAACTCCCCGTTACCGGAATTGTCACCCCACAGCCGGTCAGCGGTTGATTCGTCATCGTCATGATCATACCAGTAGCTGAACAGGGGCGGAGGATAGCTCCCATCGTCGTAGACCTCCGGACCCCTGAGAAGCGCGATCTCCTCATTGGCCCCTCCGTTCGACGAACCATCGTAGCCATAGACCTGCCTGATAACGGCATAGTCAAACGGATTGCTGGTTTGCTCGATGGTATCGTCATTGCGGTCATCCGCAGTCACCGAGCCATCGTTGTTGGAATCAAACGTGAACCTGATGGTCTCCGCCCCCGTATCGTAAGTCCTCGGGGGCGCATAGAGCGCTCCTCCGGGCGGTACCGACGAGGGATACGATCCCGTGTTGATTGCCGCCGGGTAACCCGGAGTGCTTGAATGGTCGGGTTCCGGAACGATGTTGGCATTGAAGATGACATCATACGGCCCGGCATGTGCAAGAGTCAGCTGACCTTGACCCACGTCTATCCCGTACCCGTTGCTCCTCAGGTCCCTGATCATGATGTCGATGGCAACCCTCGCGTTCTGCTGGGACTGGGCGTCGATCTCGGCGATCCTCGACGTGCGCCTGCTGCCGCTCAGGATGAACATCATGCCGCCGGCGATGACTACCCCTATCACCAGAACCACCAGCGCCTCAATCAGCGTGAAGCCTTTTTCTCGTTTCATCTCATCGCCTCTCAGTTTGTTAGCTCCGCATGTAGGCCACTACCGTAACGTCCCTGGTTCTTGATCCGTGCGGATAGGTAACCCGGACTTCGATCTGTTTCATATCGGCCACGGGCGTATCGTCCGTGATGCTCCAGAATCTATTGAAAGTGCTCCGCACTGGATTATCGGGATCGGTGTGGTCACCTGCGTTGAGGTCGGCATTGCTGGTTCTAAGGTCCAGGAGCTCTTCCATCCTCTCCTGGGCCAGGTCGGTGGCAACGGTACGCATCCTGCTGTCATTTATGTTCTGCATGCCCAGCGGAAATACCGCCACAAGCCCCATGAAGGCGATGCTTATGATAACGCAAACAACCAGCAGCTCAACCATCGTCATCCCATTCTCATTGTCGAACATCGCAATCACCCCTCGTGTGTCGTTGCATTTCATCTCACTTCCTCCACGTCGGCGAGGTCATAAATGTCGGACACGTAAATCAGGCCGGTCGGAGCCGTTACGTCCACCCTCTTGGCAAGATTCTCACAGCTGGCCACCACCACGTTTCCCGTCTCGCTGGCCGACCCCGTGGGATTGAATGTGACCGTGGAGTTGGTGAAGCTCACGCTGCTGATGCTTGTGTTGCTGGGCATCTCATACGGGCCCGCAGAGGTCTCCCCCGAATCGAAATTGCCGTCCTCATCTTCATCCTGGTAGAGGAAGAAGGTCCCCGCGTCGCTGTCGAACTCCACAATCACGGGGACATTGCTGGCCACCGCCCTCATACGGGCGAGCTTCAGGGAAGCCGCGACTTTACTGGCGCTCTTGGTAAGGTTCACCGAGGCGGTATGGCTCCGGAGGGACGGGATCGATATGGCAACGATGATTGCCATGATCACGGCCACAACCATCAGCTCGATTATGGAGAACCCCGCCTCCCGCTTCATCGTTAAATGCTTGCTGTCTGAACTCATTGATCAGCCTCCTGACATTTGGTTGACTTGTCCTGCCCAGTAGGCTACTGCACATCCTGTGCCAGATCGCCGCGAACGCCCGTAATTACTGGCACGCAACCGCTTGCGGCATATGCGCTTAAGGTGGGCTTGGGGACGGAACAGGCTTGCAAAGTACAATCTCGTTGCGTTGTGCAATATCCTGTTGCAGATTGGGTTAGGCGAACAAGCTTGAATTGAATGCAGGCGCATGGTATGCTTTGTAGGTAGACTGTATGCCACATAAATTGGGGGAACGACCTATGAAGCGTGTTCTGACAGCATCCCTGGTTCTGGCTCTTCTTCTGGGAACCGGCATCGCGGCGATAGTCAATGCCGAAGAAGATGAGGTTACCCAGGACGACCTGCTCAAGACCAAGGGCACTGTTCACGGTGCGGGCAGCAGAAGCAGATTCAGGACAGCCTATTGGGCGGCCGGCCTGGAAGGCGACATGAAGGATGTCTATGACCGTTACGGCTATCCTTCAGCCAGGTATCGTGAAGACAAGATGGGCAGGGTCGAGGAAAAGTGGACCTACATTGATGCGGGCAAGCAGTTTACCTTCAGCGGTTCGAAGATGACCCGGGAGCAGAGGATCAACACCAGGTCGACTTCGACCTACAACATACACTAGCGCCCGGACTCTCTCGCTCGGCAGGTCTTCAGGAGTTTAAGCTCCGCGGCTGACAGTGCGGCGCCGGCTTTACTTGAGCTTCGCCCTCACGGCTGCCTTCTTGCCTTCGATCGTAAGGGCCTTGTCACGTCTATCGTCTATCTTAAGCGCCGTCAGCACCCTTACCGCACCGTGTTCGAAGGCGCTCTCGTGCATCTTCCGGAAGACCTCGAGGATATTGTCCAGATCACCCTCCAGGTTCGTGGCCATTGAGGAAAGCTCGTACTTAAGCCCGCTTGCCTCCACGATCTTCAAGGCCGTGGCCACATAATCACTGATACTCGCTGTGTCCGTTCCCACAGGCAC
>JAUVJV010000366.1 GCA_030592245.1 Candidatus Eiseniibacteriota bacterium | reverse complement strand
GTTTCCAGGTCTGACCGGGCTCCTAAGAGAAGGAGGTTGGAGCATGAACAAGGTTCTGCTGTCTCTGGTCATTGTCCTCATCATCGGCCTCTATGGGTGTGCCCAGAAGGAAGAGGCCACCGAAGCGCCCGAAACCGTGAATGCCGCCGATCTGTGGATGAGGATCAGCCAGGATGATCCTTATACCGAATACGCGTTCTGGCCCGGCGTGGAAGGAATAATGGACGGCAATGCCCCGCACGGCGCGTTTATCCAGACCTTTGTCAACGATAAGGCCCTCGAGCCAACGGAGGTCGGCTATCCATATGGTTCGCTTATTGTAAAAGAGAACTATATGCCTGACAAGACACTGGCCAAGCTCACCATCATGTACAAGGTCAAGGGCTATGACCCGCAGAGCGGGGATTGGTTCTGGGCGGTCTACAACCCGGACGGGACCATTGAGGGCGAGGGCAGGATGCAGTCATGCATTGGCTGCCACAGCGTCAGGGCGGATCAAGACCACGTCTTTCTAAAGAATTACAGGTAGGCGGGCGGCAGAACGGGCAAACGTGTGGCAGGGCTAATGGGTGAAGGACCGAACCGGGGGGCAGTCCGAAGACAGACTCTCCCCCGGAAGATGTTCTAACTTACCTTTTTGTAAGGAGTTATCTACTTCTTGCGCATCGGATGACCACAGCACAGCAACCTGCTGATACCAAGGCCTTCCTTGGAGATGGTAACCTCCACTCCACAGAGCACGCAGGTGTACCTGGGTCTGGGTTTGCCTCTCGGCTTGGCCTTCGAGGCCTTCTTAGTGGCCTTCTTCTTGACCGCCTTTTTCTTGGTGGCCTTTTTCTTGACCGCCTTCTTCTTAGTGGCCTTCTTCCTGACCGCTTTCTTCCTGGTAGCCTTCTTCCTGACCGCTTTCTTCTTGGTAGCCTTCTTCTTGGCACGCCTCACAGCCATTGCTACACCTCCTCTCCTGGCGGTTTCATCCCTTTCAAGTGTTGAGTATATTAGGAGTGGCATTCCTGTCAAGATTTTCTTTAATATCAGTATATAGGTTACCGTAGGAGGATGAAAGATGCATCAGAGGAAATACCAATGGGTAAAGGTGATCATTCTGGCGGGGTTGATCGCCGTATGGGGTGGGTTCTGGCCTTCCCAGGACTCACTGGGAGAAGGGGATGACAGAGGTAATGCAACAACAAACCGGATAGAGGGGGTAGCCCAGTTCAGGCTGGACACCGATTCGGGCCCTATGGCGATATACGCGTTCCAGTCCTGCTTGGGGGTCCTGGGCTTCAATTACAGTTACTCCAAGTTTGCAGGCATTTCGGGTGCGGCTTTCAAGTTCGTATATGACACTACAGAGGCATATGAGCCGCTCAGGGATCTCTTTCCCACGGATGTGCTGCAGTCAGCATCCGCGCAGATCGGCTTCGAGGATGCCCACTGGGAGACGGGCCGCTCCATCGATGAGTTAATGAGGATAATCAAGCGGGAGATAGATGCCGGCCGTCCCCTGATTGCGTCTGATCTTGAGACCAGCGCCTACCATGGCCTCTTCATCATTGCCGGATACGACCTTGAAACGAGTCATCTCCTTGTCCAGGGAGCTCTCCGCAGGGCGGGATATGACAGTATTCCTATCGCGGAGGGCTGGGATGGTTCGACGGCCAGCCCAGTGGGATGGGCCAGCAATCCGGTTTTCGTGTTCGGTCGTCAGGTCAAGGGGAGTGGTGATGCCAGGGCCGGCAAGAACGGCCCATCTATTGCTGCGGCCATAGAAATCATGAAGGGGGGAGAACTCGAATACGGCAGGCATCCCGGGGAAGAACCTTATCTGGGGGAGGCCGGCCCTCACACGGCGGGCTATGGCCTCAAGGCTTTCGAACTTCTCTCCTACGATATAGCGCACCGTCCTCTGGTGACCATGCAGGACGGGGAGCCACACCTGGATTTCGGGTTTCTGTGGCGGATAGACTCCCAGATCGGCCAGCTTCAGCATGACCGGACTCAAGCGTTTACTTTCCTGCGGCAGGCTCGCGCGGGTCTCCCGCCCGAGCAAAATGCGCTCCTGGAGGAACTCACCGCATCTTTCCAGGCGGTCTCCAGGGATGCCAAGGGTTTGAGGGAAGTATTCTGGCAGGCGATGCCGCCTGGTGTGACTACGGCCGACTCAGCCGTCGCCTATGCCCGGGGGAGTTCCTCAATCGTCCTGAATCTCTCCGTTCCGATGTGGATGATTGATGAGCTCAAGAGTATGGGCGAGCCGGTTTTCGAGACCCACTGGGGATGGGTCATGGTAGCCGACTCACCGGAGAAACGCATGGGCGCCAGGCTGCTTGTGCGGGCCATCCTGAGCCGGGAGAGAAACTCCATCAGAATGCTTGAGGAGCTGCTTCCCGATGTCGACACTAGACTAGAGCGAGAGCGGCCGGAGGGGCAGCAAGGACCACGCGGGAACCGATAGAGTAGCACGGATGGAGCAGCACGGATTGCTCTGGAGGGGGTGTCAGCCTTGGAACGTAAGCGAGAGATTGGCTCGATTTCGAAAAAGCTCGCCAGGTTGTGCCGACAGAGCAAATTCTTCCGGTGCGCAAGCAAGTATGCGGTGCCGTCGGATGAATCTGTCAGGGAGATTCTGACCACATTCCAGAAGGTCCTGTTCATAGGCTATTTCGGCAAGCAGAATATACCCGACTGGGAACTTGAATCTCGCCTCCATGTTCACATATCACGCCTTTTTGACACTCTTGCTGTCCAGATTGCCAAGAGTTTGAGACATAAGTGCGAGGGTCTCCATAAGCTCTGCGACAACTGCAAGGTCCGGGGCGAAGTCCAGGCCGTGAAACTCATCCGGAAGATCCCCGATATCAGAAAGATGCTCGAAGGTGATGTGCAGGCTGCCTTTGACGGCGATCCTGCCGCAAAGAGCTTCGATGAGATCATATTCAGCTATCCGGGCTTAAGGGCCATCATGGTACACCGGATTGCCCATGAGCTCCATGTCCAGGGGGTACCCCTGCTTCCAAGGATCATGTCAGAGCATGCCCATACTGAGACCGGTATCGATATCCACCCCGGGGCCATGATAGGCAAGAACTTCTTCATCGACCATGGGACAGGAGTTGTGATCGGGGAGACCTCGGTGATCGGCAACTATGTGAAAATCTACCAGGGTGTTACGCTTGGAGCCCTGAGCTTTCCGAAGGATGACAGGGGCAATCTGCTGAGGGGCCTAAAACGGCACCCCACGCTGGAGGACAGGGTCACCATCTACGCGGGGGCGACGGTTCTCGGGGG
>JAUVJV010000362.1 GCA_030592245.1 Candidatus Eiseniibacteriota bacterium | reverse complement strand
TTCCGAGTATGTCATCTGTGGATGCTAGCTTAAGCACAAGCCCGTCCCGGCGCTTGAGCTTTCCCTTCGCAACCCTTTCAGGCCTGAAATCACATACCGCTGCTGCCATCACGATACAGTCCGTGTCTTCCCATTCATCCTGGATCGCCTGCTTCATCTCTGCCCCGGTCTCGACTCTGACCACCTTGACACCCGGAGGCGGCGGAACGGCCGTAACACCGACTACCAGGACCGTCTCGGCGCCGCGCCGGAAGGCCACCCTTGCCAGGGCGGCGGCCATCTTGCCACTCGAGCGGTTGGATATGAAGCGTACCTCATCGAGGGGCTCGAGCGTGGCCCCACCGGTTACGACCACCTTCCTGCCGGCCAGGCCCCTCGAGGCGGCTCCCGCCTTCGGGGAGGCTCCAGCATCGGAGGTACCTGTCACATCCACGGTGGATGCCGCATCGCCGATCGCCGCCAGAATCGTATCCAGCGACGCCAGGCGGCCGATTCCCTCCACCCCGCAGGCCAGCCAGCCGGTCTCCGGCTCGATGAAGGAGATGCCTCTCTCCTTGAGTGTAGCGATGTTCTCCTGAACAGCCACATTGCCGTACATGGCCTCGTTCATCGCGGGTGCAACGAGGACCGGACTCCTGGTGGAGAGCACCACGGTGGATAAGAGATCATCACAGATACCGCAGGCGATCTTGCCTATGATGTTGGCGGTGGCCGGAATGATGACCACCACGTCGTGACCGGTTGCCAGGTCGATATGAATAGGCTTCCCCGGCCATCTCTCAAAAAGACCAACCCTTACTTCATTACCGGAGAGTCCCCTGAAGGTGGCCGGTCCCACGAGCTCGGTCGCGTGCTCGGTCATCACCACCGTGACCTCCACACCCGACTTCTTTAGCGCGCTCACGACCTCCGCGGCCTTGTATGCCGCGATCGATCCGGTCACCCCGATCAGGATTCTCACCTTACCGCCCTCACTTCAGCACCCTCATTTTGACTTCTTGCCCCGCTTCTTCTTGTTCTTGCCCGGGGCTTCCCCTTCGATCTCGTAGTCCACCTTGCCGTCGACGAAGTTCTTGACGGCCCGGGGAATGGGCTTCTCGCTCTCGTCGAGGTACACGCCCGGAGCGGCGTTAAGCCGCCTGGCTTCCTTGGCGATGGCAACCACCGCCGCGAACGCGCTTTCGGACCTCTCCATGATGTCTTCCTTGCTCACGGCCGACTTATCCTCGCCCTCGCCGGTCCTGTCCTTCTTCAATATCATACCCCCTTGCCCTCAAGACCGATATAGTCCCTCCAGGTGATACCCTTTAAGACGCGGTCGCGCCTGAGGCGCTCGGCGCGCACTATGTGTTCCATCCCGGCCACCGCGTCCTCGACCGTGTCATTGGCGACCACATAGCCATACTTGACTATGTACTCCATCTCTTCGATCGCGTTCTGGAGACGCTGCTCTATGGCTTCCTCCGAATCGCTCTTGCGGCCCCGGAGCCTCTTCTCAATCTCCTGCCACGATGGCGGGACTACGAATATCGATACCGCATCCGGATAGGCTTCCATTATCTGGACCCCTCCCTGGACATCGATATCAAGCAGTATGCTGGTTCCCTTCGCTAGCTGTCCGTCCAGCCACACCCTGGGAGTACCGTAAGACTCACCATGCACATGGGCCCACTCGGCGAGTTCGCCCTCCGCCTTCATGCGCTCAAACTCATCAGTACTTATGAAGAAATAGTCCCTGCCGTGCTCCTCCATATGCCTGATCTCTCTCGTGGTGGCCGAGATCGAGAACGCCAGCCGCGACACTTTCTCCATAAGCCCGTGACACAGGGTCGTCTTACCTACTCCGGAAGCTCCGGACACTACTATGGGAAATGAGATCAGCTCAGCATCCGCCATTCATCTCTCCATCCACTTTCTCAAGGCGTTGTGTTATGGTCTCGCAACCAATGGCGGAAAGCACCACGTGGTCGCTGTCGGTTACAATGATGGACCTCGTCCTCCTGCCCTGGGTGGCATCGACGAGCTTGCCCTTCTTCTTGGCCTGATCCTTGAGGCGTCTGATGGGTGATGATCCAGGTGTGATGATGGCAACGATCTTGTCGCTCGCTACGACATTACCGAAACCTATGCTAATAAGATGCGCTTTCAAGTCGCCACCCCCGTTACTCGACGTTCTGGACCTGTTCCCGTATTTTCTCGAGTTCTTCCTTGATCAACACGACTTTTCCAGATATCTCCGCATCGCTCGCTTTGACAGCCATGGTATTGGCCTCTCTTGACATTTCCTGCAGCAGGAAGTTCAGTTTCCTGCCGATCGCACCTCCCTCATCGACGTAGCGGTTAAAGTTTTCGGAATGGATACGGTACCGCACGCACTCCTCCGTGCAGTCTGACCGTTCCGCGAAGATCACGACCTCTCTGGAGAGCAGCATCTCGTCGTGTTCACCACCAGGGGTAAGCTCGGCTAACCTTGACCGGAGTCTCTCTTTCAGTTCCTCGACCCGCTTGGGGGCCTGGTTCTCTATCTCTTGAAGGTAGAATACGGTACGGTCAATCCTCTGCTTGAGATCCTCGGCAATGGCTGCGCCTTCCCTGGCTCTCATCTCCAGGAGGTCTTCCAAAGCAATTGTCAGGGCTTCCTTGACCAGAGCGAAAGCCTCGGCGGGTTTCCAGTCCTCAGCCTCCCGCTTTAAGAGGTCCGGCATCTGGGCAAAGGTCCTTAAGTCGACATCGCCCTTAAGGTCATACCGGGCTTTCAGATCTTTGAGGAGCTCGAAATACCGGTCGGCGACCTTCTCATCGAGAGTGATGGTCTCGCTGACACCGTCGAACTGTTCCCAGGTGACGTTCAGGAGGACTCTTCCCCTCGAGAGCCGGCCCTGGATGACCCTCTTGACCTCTCCCTCAAGGGCGGCAAGGAACCTCGGAAGCCTTGGTGAGATTTCCAGATAACGATTGTTGACGGACCTCAGTTCGGCGCCAACTCTCACTCCCTTATCTTCTACTTCTCCACGCCCATAGCCCGTCATACTCCTTAACAAGATTCCACCCTCACATAGTAAACGTAGACTAATTTCGTATTAAGGAAGGGTACACTCTCATCATCACGCGTCCCACTCCACCGCCAAAGAGGATAACCTCTAGACACCCCAAGTGTCAATCAAATACCCTGTGGGCCAGTGTTTGCGGGGGATTGCCGGGGTGAGGCGGAGCGCGCTGCGGTTTTCACCGCACGATACAAGCCCTTATGAGGAAAGCCGGCGGGCTGGCACATTACTCTTTGAGGGCACTGCTCAATTCTGCGTCGCCACTCTCAGCGAGAGCAGAGCAAGAATG
>JAUVJV010000351.1 GCA_030592245.1 Candidatus Eiseniibacteriota bacterium | reverse complement strand
AGAGTGAGTCTCTAGCCGATGTATATCGGGAAAGTCATAGGTGATGTGGTCTCCTCGGTCAAGTATCCCACGCTTACCGGGCAGAAGATCCTCGTCATCCAGCCCATGGATCCCGACGGCACCGAATACGGCGAGCCCCTGCTTGCCATGGACCAGATGGATGCCGGAACCGGCGACGTGGTCCTGATAGTGGACCAGGGTTCGGCCACCCGGCAGGTCTTGAAGCAGGAATACCCGACCATCAGGACCCTCATACTCGGGACAGTCGACCGGATCGACATGAGTGAAGGAAGCTCACGGTGAAGCGTTTCATCTCAATGGATGAAGCCGGCGAGGGTATCGTCCATGCCGGCCGGAGAATGTACGAGCGCGGCTTCGTGGCCGCCAATGACGGCAATATCAGCATCAGGCTCTCCGATGACCGCCTGCTGGTTACTCCCTCGGGCGTAAGCAAGGGCTTTCTTAAAGCGAGCGATCTCGTCGTGACCGATATGCAGGGGGAGAGAGTAAGCGGTAAGCTCAAGCCCACCTCCGAGGTCAAGATGCACATAAAAGCGTATGAGCTCCGGGATGACGTGGCCGCCGTGGTTCATGCCCACCCGCCGTACGCGACAGCATACGCCGTGGCGGGGATTCCGCTCACGGAATGCATCCTGCCCGAGGTGATTGTCTCCCTGGGCTCGATACCGCTTGCCCGCTACGGGACCCCATCCACGGATGAGATTCCGAGATCGATCGAGAACGTGGTCACGAAGAGCGATGCTTTTCTCTTGGAGAACCACGGCGTGATGACGGTTGGCCCCGATGTTCTGAATGCTTATCATAAACTGGAGACAGTTGAGCATTTCGCGAAGATCAGCTTCATAGCCGGGCACCTTGGCTCCGTGAGCTCACTTTCGCGCGATGAGGTCCAGAAGCTCTTTGACTTAAGAAAGAAGATGGGGATCACCGGAGCCTATCCGGGATGTGAGGAATCCGACACTTGCGGGATACCCCCCGCTGGCGATACGGACATGCTCATAAAGACGATCGTTGACGAGGTGGTGCGAATACTCAAGGAAGGTAAGAATGCGCTGGACTGATTTTCTTTTGCCGACACTCAAGGAGACTCCCGCAGAGGCGGAGACTCAAAGCCACAAGCTTATGCTCCGTGCCGGGCTGATACGAAAGCTCTCATCCGGCATATACAACATGCTCCCGCTTGGCCTCAGGGTTACCCAGAAGGTCGCCAGCATCGTAAGGGAGGAGATGAACCGGATCGGCGGCCTCGAGATCCTGATGCCCATCCTGAGCCCGGCCGAGCTCTGGGAGGAAAGCGGCAGGTGGGGTATCTACGGGAAGGAGCTGATGAGGGTAAGAGACCGGCACGGCAGGTTCTTTGCTCTCGGGCCCACCCATGAGGAGATCGTCACAGACATCATCCGGGGTGAGGTAAGGTCCTATCGCCAGCTTCCGCTTACGCTCTACCAGATCCAGACTAAGTTCCGCGATGAGGTGAGGCCGCGCTTCGGAGTGGTGAGGGCGCGCGAGTTCCTGATGAAGGATGCTTACAGCTTCCATCGCGACGAGGCATCCCTGGCTGAGACTTATGACAAGATGTATGAAGCCTATACGAGAATCTTCACGCGCTGCGGCCTCCGGTTCGGTCCCGTGGAAGCCGACTCGGGCGCCATCGGCGGCGATGTTACCCACGAGTTCATGGTGTTTGCCGAGACGGGGGAGTCCCGGGTCTTTGCCTGCGACTGCGGCTATGCGGCGACCGAGGATACCGCGGAATGCGTGATCGATGTGCCTGAGGGCTCTCAAGGAGCCCGGGGTCTGGAGAAGGTCGAAACCCCGGCCATGAAGACCGTGGAGGAGGTTACGGCCTTCTTGAAGAAAGAGCCGCGGCAGCTCATCAAGACCATCGTCTACAATGTGGAAGGCGAGTATGTCGCCGTCCTCATTCGTGGCGACCGGGAGATAAACGAGGTCAAGCTCGCCAAGGTCCTCGGCACGCCCAATATCGGGATGGCGACCGCTGAGGACATCGAGAAGGTCACAGGCGGGCCTCTTGGTTTCTCGGGCCCGGTCGGGTTGAAGGATGTGAGGATAATAGCCGACCGCACGGTGACGGGCGCCTGCAACATGGTGACCGGCGCCAATGAGGCGGATGTCCATTATGTCAATGTCACCCTGGGCCGGGACTTCGAAGTCACCGGGTTCCATGATCTGGTGCTGGTTGAGGCAGGTGACATTTGCATACGCTGCGGCAAACCCCTGGCGACCTGGAGAGGGATCGAGGTGGGGCAGATCTTCAAACTTGGAACCAAGTACTCTAAGATCATGAAGGCCACCTTCCTGGATGAGGAGGGCAAGGAACATCCCTTCGTCATGGGCTGCTACTGCATCGGGATCACCCGGACGGTGGCGGCTGCCATTGAGCAGCACAATGACAAGGACGGGATATCCTGGCCCATCAGCATTGCGCCTTTCGAGGTGCACGTGCTTCCGACCAATGTCACAGTTCGTGAGCTTAAGGACACGGCCGAGGCTATTTACAATGGACTGATGGCCGAGGGGATCCAGGTGCTCCTGGATGACAGGGACGAACGGCCGGGAAACAAGTTTAAGGATGCCGACCTTGTGGGTACCCCAATACGGGTAACCGTGGGGGAGAAGAGCCTGAAAGAGGGTAAAGTCGAGATCAGGATGCGGAAATCCGGTGAGGTCACCAAAATAGAAAAGGGCGACGCCATCGCCCGTATTGCTGAAGTTGTAAGAGAAGAGAAGAAAAAACTCGAGGCCTAGCTCGAGAGCGAATTAACCCGCTTGGCCAGCCTGGACTTCTTGCGCGCAGCGGTGCGCCAGTGAAGAACGCCCTTCTTCGCCGCCTTGTCCATGACCGAGCTGACCTCAGGCAGAATCTTGGCGCCTTCTTCAGGGTCCATGGCAGCGGTCACCTTCTTAACCACTATCTTGATCTCTGACTTGACGGCCCGGTTCCTGGCCCTTCTCCTCTTATCTTGCTTCATGCGTTTCGCAGCAGACTTATGATTCGGCAATACGTACTCCTCCTTGCTTTTCGGTCAATATAACATTGGCTCCCCACTAAGTCAACTGCCATATGCCTGAAATTCAAAAACCGGGGTCGAGACGCTCAAGAAGCCTGGCTACGGAATGTTCCATATCCAGATCCTTCCGGATCTTCGCCGCAGCGAAAAGGCGATACGGTTTCATCTCGCCGAAACCCTGAAGCGGATGAAGGCGTAGCGTCAGCCGGACGAATGGGCTCCGCGTCTCCCGGAGAGGTGTCGCTGAAATAGGTGTCTGTCCCCTTTATCGGTCTTTGAGAGATTGGCGGTAGGCGCCAAGGTAGTTGTAGAGCCGCATGAAGTCGATCACGGGAAACAAGGCATCTCCCAGCCACTTGCATTTGTAGACAAGCCTGGCGACGGCGTAGAATGGCCTCGTCAGTACCACACGAAGCCCGATCTT
>JAUVJV010000441.1 GCA_030592245.1 Candidatus Eiseniibacteriota bacterium | reverse complement strand
GCTGGTGTCCTTGTGTTAGCGCTACTTGGATTGGAAATCGACAAGATGTTTAGAATGTCTGAAGTGCAGGAATTTGACCCATTCAATGTACGGCAGTCCCCGACAACAATAAACGGAAACTCGCCGGGAGTCAGGATCGAAAACATCGGAGGCTACGACGTAAATTTTCATGAAGATGGTTCGGCCTCGTTCACGGTTGATGGGCAACAGGTCACATTCGTCATGGATGACCTCTATGAGGTGATTGAGACTACGGCTCACGGTCACTACAGCATCATCGACTTTGCCGGTACAGACCTCGAATGCATCTCATTATATGCCCCCGGCCCCAGCGACTTGATCGGAGACGTACTCGAAGCTCCCGGAATCTCTCTGCAAACGGTTCCGGAGCGGGCCTTTGTGGTAAAAGCCGGAGAAAGCCAGATCCCTGCAGCATTCCGGGCCCGCATCACCAACACCGGAGCTGATGGCGGCTTCACCCTGGAAGGGATAGCGCCGGATGGCTGGAATCTCCTTATTGCCAGGGCAGATAGCAACATACCGGCGGATATCACCAGCGAGGTGAGCGTCTTTCTGCAGCCTGAGCCGGATACTGCCTTGCCGGGACCGGGAACGGTGGTTTCATTTTTGGTTACAGCGGCGCGGACCGATGATCCGGCCGCCACCGTTACCCAGGACGTTGATTTCGTCATGCCAGAGGTCTATGGGCTGAAGGTCGAGGCAAACCCGGAGACCATGTACACCACGCCGAGCGGAACCGTGCAAACCGATCTCACCTTCACCAATACCGGAAACGTAGCACAGACCGTGACCCTGAGCCTTGACCTGCCCGATGGCTTCTCAGCTACTGGTCTCTCGTCACCGATTGCGCCTGCGCCTGGCGAGTCTGTAAGCCAGACCGTAAGCTTCACCGCCCAGGGACTTGATCTGGACAGCGACCACTTTGCCAGGGTGTCAGCAACCTTCGGAGCTTCCGGCGAACTGGAAAAGCAGGTCTCGCTACGGTTGCATATCGCCGCCCCTGGCTCCTTGCAGGCACTGAATGCGGCAAATGATGCCAGACTGATGGGACGTGATGCTCTATCTGATACCCTTGAAGCATTGGGACAGGATTTGAGCCACCTTTACCAGGAACAGGCAAGCGAACTCTATAAGAGCCGGGTCCTTGCAGGATTAGACAGCCTCACAGGACAACTGGACGACCCGCTGCTGACTCCCTTTACCACGGATATCAACAACGCCAGAGATGCGATTGCCGCAAGCACGCCGGATACCATCGAAGCGGCACTGAACAACCTTGGAGTTGTTCTCACCAACTTTGGCAGTCGGCTTTCCATGCTTGTCGATCACAACTTTGAGACAGCTCTACGACCCAACAGCGCTGTGGCACTGCCGAAAACGCCCACGCAATTCAGCCTCTACTTGAAAAATACGGGCACTGATACCACCACCTACGACCTGAGCCTCTCGGATATGCCACCCGGCATTACCGGTGAACTCAGCCAGGACACCGTGACCATCCCGCCGGGCTATGCCATAGCGCCCGGTGTATCAGGCACGAACATCCTGCCCATTGATGTCAACGTGACCATCACCCAGCCGGCTCACGAACTCACAGCCTTTGAGTTTTCCGTCACGGTGACTGTTGATGGTGCGCCTGAAGTCACCCGCACCGCACATGGTTCATTTACAGCGCGAGAGGAACTGGTGCAGGTGGTAGCCGTTCAGGCAGACCCCGCATTCACCGATCCGGGCGACCAGGTGAGCGTCTCGACTCGGCTGCTTAACGCTGTGAATGAGGACAGGAGCATTCTTATTTCCTACACTGTCAAGGATCAGCAGGGTACAGACGTCTTCAGTTCTCCGCCACGGGAAGCGGAACTCACGGTGCTCTCTTCCTTAGACACCTTTGATCTGGGGACATTGGACACTACGGGCTTTGATCTGGGCAGCTACACCATCGAGGTCACAGTCACCGAGCTGGATGGTGAGCCTATACCGGGCGGTGTGGGAACAGGCACCCTGCTGGTGGGTTCTCCCATAACTGCCGCAATGTCCATTGACCCGGAGACCCTGCCTCCCGAAGATGGTACGGTCACCACGACCCTGGAAGTCAACAGCCTTGTTGATTACGCGGGTCAGGGAATTATCTCAATGGGGCTGGTGGATACCGCAGGTGATGCAAACAGTGTGGCCATTTACGGGAATTATGCCTATGTGGCAGGCACGGAGAACGTCACGATCGTGGATATCAGCGATCTGCTGAACCCGGAGATAGTGAATACATTTGCGGGAGGACACAAGGACTGCCGCATTGTCAATAATCACCTGATGCTCCCTTACGGTGGTGGTCACAAAATCAGCATTTACTCTCTTGATGACCCTGCTGATCCCCAGTTGCTCGGCACAACCGATGACGGCTATGACTACACCTGGCTCTCGGGTGCCTTTGTCCAAGGGAACACAGCCTTCGAGCATACCATCATCATAGGGCACTCGGGATCCACCATCAGATTTGTGCGGGGGGACATGCTGGCCTACGACATTAGCGACCCAAACAATCCCCAGTTGCTCGATGAGCTTTACAACACCCCTCGCTCGAGCTGGCCGCAGTACCCGGGGAGCGATTACTACATTGGGGAAGGCGCTGCGGTCAAT
>JAUVJV010000451.1 GCA_030592245.1 Candidatus Eiseniibacteriota bacterium | reverse complement strand
ATCAGGAGGGCTTCGGATTGGCCTTGTCCGAGGCGATGCTTTGTGGCACGGCCGTGGTCGGTGTGCGTAGCGGCGGCATCACCGACATCATTGAGCACGAACAGACCGGCCTGCTTGCCGAGCCGGACGACCCGCCCGCCCTCGCCTCAGCCCTCATCCGCATACTCAAGGACACCCCCCTACGCACTCGCCTTGCCGCCTCCGGCCATGAGTTCGCTCACGCAACTTACGCCTCCGGCCCCCTGGCAGCACGGTATGCGCAACTCGTGCACGCCGCGGCCGCCTCAGTTTAGTAGGGCGGGTCCGTCTTCGAACCCGCCATTATCGGCAGGTTTGAAGACAAACCTACCCTACAAGACTGTATTCACGTGGTAGGCGGGTGGCCCATCAGCTTGCTGTGGGATCAATTAGCCCCACCATGAATGGTGGGCCACCAGCCACCAGCGAGGACGTACACCAAGCACGATATTCCCCTCAGCGAGCTATAGCGCTACTCCGTTCTTACTTACATCCCATTTCCCCCAAAAAACCGCTTGACTTATAGACCGTTGCGCCGTTCTTTCGCCAACATTATTTGTGAAATCGGTCACAAGGCCGGTTTTCAGAATTAAGGAAGCGTGCGATGTCCGAGTACCTGGCGGTCTTGATTTTCATCTTTGTCGGTGCCGGGATGGTACTGTTTACTTTCTTCCTGGCCCGCATCCTGCGGCCCCATAATCCCTACCCGGAGAAAAACGTCAACTATGAGTGCGCCGAACTCCCCATCGGCAACTCCTGGATCAAATTCCACAACCGCTACTATATCTTCGCGCTGATCTTCGTCATCTTCGACGTCGAAGCGGTTTTTCTGTTCCCGTGGGCGGTGGCCTTCGGGCAAGTGGGACTGTACGCGCTGGTCGAGATGGTGATATTCATTCTCATTTTGTTGTTTGGTCTTCTGTATGCCTGGAAAAAGGGAGTGCTGAAATGGGCCTGATTAAGAAGGTGCCGGTATATGCCGAGCATGTCCCCGGTGGCGGGTTTGTAGCCACACAGCTTGAGTCGGTTCTCAGTCACGCCCAGGCATGTTCGATGTGGTATTTGCTTTTTGCGACTGCCTGCTGTGCTATTGAACTGATGTGCACCGGTGCTTCCCGCTATGACTTCGACCGCCTCGGCATGATTTTCCGCCCCACGCCACGACAGGCCGACCTGATTATCGCCGCCGGTACTATTACGAAAAAGATGGCCCCACGTCTCAGGCGCCTCTACGACCAGATGGCCGAGCCGCGCTACGTGATCGCTATGGGTGGCTGCACTATCAGAGGCGGCCCGTTTTACTATGACAGCTACGCCGTCGAAAAAGGGATCGACCATATTGTGCCGGTCGATATATATATCCCCGGTTGCCCGCCGCGGCCGGAATCTCTCCTTGAGGGATGCCTGCATCTTCAGAAGAAGGTAAAGGCCCAAAAACTTGCTGACTGGCACGAGAAGTAGCATGACCCGAGACGAACTCAGAGAACATATCCTCAAGAAATACGACGGGCTGCTTAACCCTCTGGAGACAGGCGTCTTTGACCTGATGTTCGAAGTCAAGCCGGCCAACCTGACCAAAGTCGCGCAGATGCTCTACGATGACGAGCAACTCAAGTTCGATTTCCTGAACAACATCGCCGGGGTTGATACCGGCGAACTGTTTGAGGTCGTCTACTCGCTGTCGTCCATCACTAATAATCTTCGCCTTGATTTAAAACTAGTACTCCCTTAAGACCAGGCGGTTGTATATTCGGTCAAGGATATCTGTACCGCCGCTGAATGGCACGAGCGTGAAATCTGGGAACTGTACGGTATCGATATCAATAACCACGGTAACTTGACTCGATTCCTGCTGCCCGACGATTGGGACCAGGGATACCCGATGCGCAAGGACTGGGACGCACCCGACTTTGTGCGGATGCCGGAGCTATAGGTTGGCTGAACTGAGAACAGAAGAGTTCCTGGTCAACATGGGGCCCCACCACCCCTCGACGCATGGTGTCTGCCGATTGATACTCACTATGGATGGTGAGAAGGTGATGGCTATCGAACCGGTGATCGGCTACCTTCATCGCGCCATCGAAAAGATCTGCGAGAACCGTACCTATCCGCAGTGCTCCCCGTTGATGGATCGATTCGAATATGTTACGGCTATGGCGACAGAGCACGTCTACACTCTGGCCGTCGAGAAACTGGCCGGGCTCGAAGTTCCCGAGCGGGCGGAGTACCTGCGGGTTATCATGGTCGAACTCAACCGGATCGCATCGCATCTGATATTCTGGGGTGTGACGGCGATGGACGTCGGCGCCTACACTCCGTTCCTGTACGGCCTGCGGGAGCGCGAAGATATCATGGACCTGTTCGAGATCACTTGCGGCCAGCGGTTGACCTATAACTACATCCGCATCGGCGGTGTCTCCAAAGACATCCCGCCGGAATTCGTGCCGCAGTGCCGTGAATTTGTGACCATGATGAGGGGTAAGTTCTCAGATTACGAGGGTCTGCTGAACGAGAACCCGATCTTCCTGGCCCGCATGAAGGACATCGGTGTGCTTACACCTGAGGCGGCCATCGCCTATGGTGCT
>JAUVJV010000247.1 GCA_030592245.1 Candidatus Eiseniibacteriota bacterium | reverse complement strand
GCCGGAATACCCTCACTGCTGGCCACCCCGTAGCGGCCGGCAGCGAAATCGGTTGCGATGATCTGCTGCCTTGGAAGAGGAGCCTGCCGGTCAAGCCGTGCGACCGGGGTACCGGGTGAGCCGAGCGCGTCCGTGATGTCTGTACAGGCCATCGGCCGTATCGTGCTCGCACCCATCATGGAAGGCAAGCCGAACACCTGGTTGGTGTTGGGGGGCAGGGCCTTCAGGTCCTCGCCCTCGTACTTAATATGAAAGAGTCTCCACTTGTGCCCGCTGTCGAGTACCTCCTCGAGCAACTTGATTCCCCGGGTCTTGAAGAGATCCTGGGATACCTGGCTGACGAAGTAGGTTCTCGCCGTCGAGCCCGCATCAAGGACCACCACGGCGACGAAGACAATCCCGAGAACGGCGCGCACGCTCTTCCTTTTCTTGCCGAGAGATGCGTAGAGGAGGAGGAGCGAACCGCTCAGGGCCACAAGCAGCAGCCCTCGCTTTATCTGGCGATGTTCATACTCAAGCCACCCGGCGCCCCCTGTCTCTACCCACTCCTTTATCTGGCCCGATCGCTGCTGCGCGTGCGTGGGAAGCCAGACCTTGGCCGGAAGCGCCTCCACCTTGGCCCGGAAGCCATCGAGGAAGGAGTCCCCGGAGAGAATGAGGCCCAGTCCCACTACAAGCACCACCACCACTGCAGCTCCCACTGCGAAGAGAAAGCGCTTCCTCGTCCGGGCGTCAAGTCTGGCACCGAGCCTGGCATCGCGCATTGCGCCGGACTTCGCATCGAGCCGGGCGGATATCATCGAGAAGCCGATGCCCGCCAGCGCACAGAGCGCGAAGCAACCCAGCACCGATACGCGGGAAACCTTTGAAGCCCTTAGCGGCGGCAGCAGCGTGTATCCTATCGTTATGAGGTGCGGACTCGTCGCGATCCCGATGCTTAAGGCAGTCAGGATCAGAAAAGCCCTGATCCGCTTCTCCCTGCCGGCAAACACGATGCTGCCCACGGCAGCCAGCAGAATCCCCAGCCCGCAGTAGAGCGCGAAATCGGGGTTATAGGTATGAACAGTCTCCCTTGCCAAGTCGGACCAGTCGGTTCCCTCGACGGGGTTCCCGAAGAGGTTTGGAAAGAAGCTCCTGAGAAGAAGGAGCGGCGGGGTTATATACACGGTCCTCATCTTGTCGAGTTCGACTTCGAGGCCGGTCGAGTTCCTCGTGAGCTCCGCAAAGGGAACGAGCTGCACCGATACCAGGAGGATCGCAAGGAGTCCTGCAATGACAATGATCCGCGTATTCTTAAATGTGCTCCCCCGGCGCGCCGCCCGCTCAACATCGAGACCGATATAGAGCGCATAGACGGCGAGTCCCCCAACACCGAACATCAAGACCTGGGGAAATCCCGCGAGGTATCCCATTGCCAGGGTGCCCGTCAAGAGAAGCGTACCCTTCCACTCATTCCTCCTGGCGAGCTCGAAGGCGTAGAAAAACCACGGAATCCAGGCAGCCGTCGCGATGAAGGTGGGATGGCCCAGGCGCACATAGAAAAACGATGACAGCGGATATGTCAGGGCACCTAAGAGCGAACCCATTACCGAGACGCTTATGGACCTGAGGAACAGGTACATCCCGATCATCGCGATCAGGAAATGAATAGCGACATCAAACCCCATCGCCGTCACCGGGTCTAAGAGGATCAGGAGAAGCTCAACCGGATACAGCACCCTGGTCTGGGGATCGGCGAAGAAAGGCATGCCGAAGAGGATCTCCGGATTCCAGAGCGGAAAACGGGCGTCCCGAAAGGCCTGATGAAGGTGAAGTTTCCTCGGGTAGTAAGTGAAGAGCGCGTCGGTCCGGTGGGTCTTATGATCGAGGTCACCGTCCTTGGCATAATGGAGCCAGGGCTCATAGTGATACTGGTTGGCATCCAGGAAGACCCTGGGCCCAAACAGGACGTCCCCGAAGAAAAGCACGACCACCAGAAGCAGGATACCTATTATGAGGAGTAACTTCATGATCTGCCGAGCCCCGGCTGCAATGCTGACTTCCGCATTGCAAACCTCTATCCTTGACGCACCTGACCTTACTCCCCTCAGTCGATAGCACGGTTGTGGGCAGTTGCCAAGCGATAAATGCCGGCGGTGAGATTCGTACAAGCACTCCGACCGCACTTGACAAATGCGCCAAATCCGTGGTAACATATCTGTGCTATGCAGAAGATGCCGGCTTCACACCGATTATGTGGATATCGTGCAGGGGACGAGTTCATGCCGGGTGCAAGATACCTTTGCCTGGTGGGGCTTGTCGGCACAGCCATCCTTCTTGCCTCCTCTGGCTTATATGCCGCTCCGCGGGTGAATGTGATGCCGGATGGTATCTATGAAGAAGGCCTCCTCAACATGGCATATGCCTGGCCCGGCACCACTCTGGTGATCTGGGGCAATGTGCGCGATGGCGTGCCGCCATATACCTATGAATGGGATTTCGGTGATGGTACCCCGCCGGCATCCGGGGCAGTCGTGGATCCAGAGTACATAGCTGAGAGCCACACCTATGCGACGACGGGAACAAGATATGCGACTCTGACTGTAACTGATGACAACAGCGATTCCGATTCGGATATGGTCAGGATCGATGTGGTCGATACTGACCTCTCGATTAGAGCGAGCAGGGCGATAGAAGGGGGGCTGCGGTACCTCTATCTCAGTCAGGCTGCGGACGGGTCGTGGACAAACCTCAACAATTTTCCCGTTGGGGCGTCCGGCCTGGCAATCCTGGCTTATGAGACACGCGGGCACCTTCCCGGAAACAATGATGAGGAAGATATCTACAATGAGACGGTTCTCAAAGGAATGCAGTACATCCTCAATAACAGTCATACTGTTCCCATAGGACCCCAGCTTTACTGCTATCCTGACACTGACGGTGACGGGATCGGGATAAGATTCAATAGCGCCGCCGGCGTCCAGGGGTATGAGACAGGAATCTCCATGATGGCCCTGGTGGCGAGCGGTGATTCAAACATGGTGGCAAGTAGCACGTCAAGTCCCGACGTCGATGGACACAGATACATTGACATCATAAGGGATGCGGTTGACTACTGCGCCTACGCTCAGAATGATGACTCGACAGCCCGAGGAGGTTGGCGCTATTGGGCGAACGATGTCGTAAGCGACAACTCGGTTTCCAAGTGGCCGGCTCTGGGCCTTGAGGCTGCAGAGCGGCGCTGGGGTGTCGCTGCACCGCAGTGTGTTAAGGATGAACTGCTTATCTGGCTGGACTATGGTCAGAACTATACGCACGGTGCCTTCGGCTATAAGAATTCCAACTACTGGCTGAACGTTGCCAAGACCGCTTCAGGGGTCTGCATGTTTGCCTATGCGGATGTCGTCTCGAGTGATCCACGGATCCAGAAAGCCCTGGGGTACATCGACCGCTGCTGGGATCATTGCGTGGAGGAATGGTGCAATATCGGAGATCCCTACGCGATGTACTGCGTCGCCAAAGGCTGCAGGATCTCGCTGCCGGGTGAGATTACTCAGATAGGCTCACACATCTGGCAGGAGGAGTACAATGCCTGGTTGGTAAGCAGTCAGCGGAGCGACGGGAGCTGGCCTGCGGACAAATACCTCGGTGAAGATACCTCAACGGCACTGGCGCTCTGTATACTCATGCCCGACCCGTTTGGGGCTGACCCGACTGCCAGAATCACGGACCCTGGCCGGCACATGCCCGGCCACTCTCTGGGGCCGGTGTTTCCCAACCCGGCAGTCGGTGGCTCAGAGATACACTTCGGCTTGGTCGCACATGAGCGGGTGAAAATACTGGTCTACGACGTACGGGGCCGCGTGGTTACCACGCTGATGGACGAGGCACTTCCGGCCGGGCTGCACTGTGTGACCTGGAACGGCAACGATGATTCAGGGGCTCCGATGGTAAGCGGAGTGTACTTCTGTCGGATGGAGACTTCCGGCTTTAAGGCAATCCACAAGCTGTTGCTTGTCCATTGACTGGATGCTAATACACTGACTGAGAGAGTGCCGCTTTGAGAGCAAGCACGGAGTAGCTCGTGACGAGATTCCGGTTGTTCTCCCACCAGCGAGGATGCGTGTTGATCCAGGAGCCATCCTCATTCTGAAGGCTCACAAGCTTGAGAACGAGGTCGGTTCGCCACCCATGGCTGGCGCCGGTGGAGTCTACGATCACATCATCTCCATATGCGTCAAGGGCCTTGGCCATTGCGTGGTAGTAATAGTAAAGCCCCTGCAGTCCAAGCTGGGGATTCTCCTGAACCGTGTAGTTGTCACTTATCCAGCCAAAAGCCGCCTTCACCCGCGGATCATCCTTCTCCAGATTGGCATATATCAGGCTTCTCATCCCGGCATAAGTCATGCTGCCATATGAAGTGGTCCCTCCCGCCTGGCTATACCCTGGATAATAGACGAATCCTCCATCGTCGCCGCTCCAAGCCTGATCATTGTATTCCTTCAGGTTCTGGCACCGCTGAAGAAACAGAATGGCCTTGTCCCAGAACAGGCCCCTGCCACTCTCCCACTCAGTCTCAAGCGGTCGGCTCGGCGGTGTCG
>JAUVJV010000185.1 GCA_030592245.1 Candidatus Eiseniibacteriota bacterium | reverse complement strand
TATCAGAACCAGGGCCACGTCAAGGAGAACCACGCGGCCGAGTATGTCCTCTCGGCCTTGAGCGTGACGGTGCTGCTTGTGGTTGCAACGGGATTGGGATCGCTCATCTCAGGTTCCGGCGATCGACCACAAGCCTTCCTCGTCGCCTGCGCCCTCGGACTTGCCATGCTGGGACTTGCCGTTTTCGGCCTTGCAGCGGCCGGAGTTCTCTCGCGCCTCGCGGTCTGGGTTGTGGTCGTCCTCTCAGGCCTCCTCTCATACAGGCATATCGCGACACTCCTAAGACAGGTCGGCGCTTCACTGCCGGCCCGGCGGCCCGGATGGCTTACCGCCTGCTTTCTCCTTCTGATCGCCCTCGGGCTCATTGCCTGCCTGGTAAGTTGTCTGGCTCCGCTCTCCGCGAACGACTCCCTGGTCTATCACCTCAACATCCCCAGTATCTACCTGTCAGAAGGGGGCATGGCGCGGCTCCCTCATAATGTCTACGCGAACATGCCGCATAACGGGGAGATCCTCTACACCCTGGCCTATGCCGCAGCCGGGGAGGCGGGGGCCAAGCTCTTCTACTTTGCCGTCTTGCTCCTCGCCGGCGGTGCGGTCTTCTCCCTGGCCAGGAGACTGACCGGTACCCTGCCGGCCGTGATCGGGGCAGCCTGCTTCCTGGTACAGCCCCTCATCCTCGATCACCGGGTCGTCTGCAATGTGGATGTCCTGCTGGCATACTTCTATATGGCGGCGGTCATCGTCGCTCTCGATACACGGTCTCGGCGGCCGGGGCTCCGGAGCTTTATCCTGCTGGGAATCCTGGCAGGCTTCATGCTGGGTATCAAGTACACGGCCCTGTTTCCGTGTCTCACCCTGTTGGTACTCCTCGGGTGGACTCACGCACCGAGAGCAAGGGTCAAGTCCGTGGCAGCGGCGGCGCTCATCGCCCTGCTCATGTTCGCCCCCTGGCTTGTGAAGAACGCCGTCTATACCGGCAATCCGGTTTACCCGGTTCTGGAAACCGTCTTCGACGGCGCGAACTTCGATGAGGTCCAGGGCGAGCAGCTCATGGCCTGGCAGCGCTCCATGGGAGGAGGGCGCAGCCTGCGGTCCTACCTGCTCCTGCCTTTCAATGTGAGTCTCCGGGGCAAACCCGGTCTCAACTACACGTGGTTCGACGGCACGATCGTCCCTGTGTTCCTCGTCCTCCTGCCCTTCGCCCTCTTCCGGCGAAAGCGGACAACCACGCTATTCCTTGTCATGGCTGCCGCCGGCTTCGTCTTCTGGGCGGCAACCTCCCAGCAGCTCCGGTTTCTGATCCCGACCCTGGCCCTGTCATCCGCGATTGCAGCTGTGGGAATCTCCAATATCCTCAAGTGGTCCGGCCGGAAGGCAGCCGGACCGGTCTTGATACTCCTTGCGCTGATCATGATCTCGGGCCTGGTGTTGCCCGACCAGTACGGCAGGCCGTTCGTGAGCGCCTCTTTGGGGGAGCGCCTGAGCGTGGTTACCGGCCTCGAGACAAGGCGGAGCCACCTCGAGCGGAATGTCCAGTCCTTCAGCATGTTTGACTACATGAACTCTTCGCTGCCCGCCGGGTCACCCGTCTTCATGATATGGGAAAACCGGGGATACTACCTGGACAGACCCTACTTCGCGGACAGCTTCTTTGAGGCGTCAAGCGTGATGCGGATGGTTGCCGCCTCGGAGGATCCGGCGGCGCTGGCCCAGCGGATCGCCTCGATGGGATTTTCTCACGTCGTGGTGAATGAGTACCTCGGCAGGTTCTTCTCGCAGCGCTACAGCCCCCGGGACAGGGCCCTTCTGGAAGGTCTCATGAGCGACCATCTCGAGGCGCTCCACTCTTCCAACGGCCTCACCCTCTACACCCTCAAAGGGGTAAGGCCCTCGCCTTAAGCTCTACTGCATATAGCCGACCGCCCTGAGTCTCTTCTTGATCTCCTCATCGACAGGTGAGGCGATCGGTTCACCCGCCACGCGGTCCCCCGTCTCGTAAGTCTGGATAAAGGTCGTGGGATTACCTTCAAGATAGTCGCTCTCGAATCCCTCGGTAAGCACACGCCCGTGCATGTCTCTTCCAACCGGAAGGCCCAGGGCGTAGAGGATGGTCGGGGTGATATCGAGGATGCCGGCATCGATTATTCTCGAACCCTTCCGGACGCCCTTTCCCATCATGCCCACTATGCCGTACTCCCCGTGCATGTAGATGCCGAGCAATGTCCCGCCGTCCGGCGCCTTGCGGCGGCCGTGGAAACCGTGGTCGGAACAGACAACCAGCAAGGTCTCCTCATCGATGAGGTCAATGAACTCCCCCAGGACCCCATCGATCCACACATAGTAGTTGTCTATGACCTTGTTGAGCGGATGGTTCCGGTGCATCCGCTGGTCCCAGAAGGCGTGGCACATCGAGTCCACGCCATTGAAGTAGACCGTGAGGAAGTCGACTCCCTTATCATTCAGGTGGTGGGCGATCCTCCGGAAGGTCTCATCGGTGGCGAAGATCTTTTTCACATAGGCTTTTTGCCAGTCCTGGGCGCCAAGCTCCTCGGGGGTCCTGTCCATCGGGAATATGTGGGCCACCCGGTCGTCGACCATGTCGGACTCCTTGAGCCTCAATGCATCGATTTCATCGAAGAGCTCCTCCGGATAGGTCTGCTTCTCGAACTTGATCCCTCTCTCGTTCTCATACTGTATGTAGTCGCTCACCATATAGCCATTGACCGGCTCCGCGGGCCAGGTCACCATCCAGCCCACCACGGCGACCGTCATTCCCTGCTCACCCAGGATATCCCAGAGGGCCTTGACCCTTCTCACATTGCCTGTATAGGGCACCGTCTCGCCTGTCTCTGAGGACTTCACGAAGCCCCCGATGCCATGCTCATCGGGAAGCTTACTGGTGGCAATCGATGTCCACAGAATCGGAGACTTTCTCAAGGGAAGGAAGGTGTCCAGCCTGCCGGTGGAGCCCTGCGTTATCAGCCTGGAAAAATTGGGAAGCCGGCCCTCTTCGAGCAGATCCTTCATCACCTGCCAGTCCGCCGCGTCTATGCCGAGAAGGATCACCCTCCGGGGAGGACCCACTTCACCCGGGCACGAGAGCACCCCGGCAGCCAGGACCAGAAGAAGGGCCGCCGTTACGGCGCGCTTTCGATTCCTGTCTTTTCTATTCGGATTCATTCACGGTCTCTTTCAGTTTCTTTAGATGTTCGCGGAGCTCGGGGGTTCCCCCCGTGAGCTCTATGTATCTCTCCATATGATACGCCGCGCGCCCGGGATCGTTCAAGTGCTCCTCGTAGCACATGGCCAGGTTGATGTGCGAGGCGCTCGATGACGGATCGATCCTGAGCTCTTCTTCGAACTCTCTGCAGGCTCGCCTCATGTCGCCGTCACGGAAAGCCATTACTCCGAGAGCGAAATGAACACCTTCAAGCGCCGGGGCGGCCCTGGCGGCATCGGTGAAGAGGCGGAGGGCCGTTGCGGTGTCTCCCCTGTTGAGGTAGATCGTGCCCGCCTGGTGCATGGCGACCGCTGCCCCTGGATCGGCGCCGGCGGCTTCGAGATAAGCGGCGAGGGCCCTGTCGGTGAGACCCAAGGCCAGCAGGTTATCGCCCCTCAGGAGATGGCTGTCGGACAGCTTCATAGCCTGCGTCCGGCGTCCGCCGGTCCACGCCCGCCTCTCGGGGATGATCCTGAGCAATGCCTCGGCCTGCTGCCGCGACCGGGCAGAGACAGAGGCTATGTCTCTCAGGCTTAAGAGGATGGGCTCGGCGGCGTCGAAGAAGGCCATCTCATAGTAAACCCCGGCCCTGGCCAGGCTGGCCAGGTGGTAGTCCTGTTTGAGCTCCAGGGCGCGGTCCAGGGATGCAAGCGCCGAATCGTTCTTGGCCTGCTCGGCATAGACCAGTCCCAGGTTATAGTAGGCCTTGGCATAGTCGGGATCGAGAGCCACCGCACGCTTCAGGCTCGCCTCGGCTCCTTCGAAGCGCTGCATCCTGGACCGGAGTATTCCCAGGTTAACGTGGGCGGAAGCCATCTTAGGATCAAGCTCGACCGCTTTCAGGTAGCTGGCGAGCGCTCGATCGAAGCGCCCCTTCTTCTCCTGGATGGTTCCAAGCCTGTAATGAGATTGCGCGAAACCGCTCCTGGGATCGATGCGGTAGAAATTGACGTGGACCAGCACATAAAGCGAGACAAGGACGCCGAGCGATACAAGAAGATCGCGGTAGCGCCGGCCCGACAAGGCCCGGATCCACCACCAGACGGTGTAGGATGCGAAGACCATGAGCGCCGGAATCATGGGAAGGCGGTATCTTGCAACCACGAAGAACACCACTATGGTTGATGAGTATGCCAGCATGAAGAGAAGGAGCAGCCAGGCTTCCTTCCGCTTCCTGAGAGCGAGAACGACTCCCAGGATGCCCAGCGGGCAGATCATGCCGAAGGACGGTGACGGTATCCGGAGCAACCAGGAGTACCTCTTCTCGAAGGGTAAGTGCTCTATCTGCGGTACCTCATAGACCGACCAGAAGTAGAAAGCTTTCCGGAGCAGGTTGGAGGTGAACGCACCGGGGTTGGCCCTCATATACTCGAGGGCACGGCCCCTCCAGTATGCCGATACCTCCGAGGGCTTAAGCTCCCGGCCCAGCGCCGCCTCGGCGATGACTTCACCCTCCGGGTCCTCATATACATCGAGCTCGAGCGGCTTAACATACGCGCCGGTTGACCTTTCATTGTTACCGATAAAGAGATTGAGCCCGGCATTGGAGGTAAGCGGCACGAAATCCTTTCCCAGAACCGCGTTCCTCACTGTTATGGGAGTGACTATGACCGCGACGCCAATCACGAAGAGGGCGGCCTTCCGCAGCCTCCGCCTCGCCGAGGCCTTCCCGTGGAGCAGGATGAAGAGAACCGCCAGCGGGCCGAATGCGAGCACGCTCGCGTTACCCGTGGCCGAGAGCCCTGCCAGCAGGCCGGCGAAGAGGTAGTTGCCCTCACCTCCTCTCAGCACGCCCCTGTATAGGAAGTAAAGCATTGCGGTATTGAGAAACGTCGCAAGCACGGGGAAAAGAAGTGAGCTGTCATAGAATATGAAAGGAACATAGAGGGCAGCCAGGAAACCGGCGATAAGACCGGCGACCTTCCCGAAGATCTCCCGCGCCAGGAGGAAGGTGAGTCCCGCGGTCATCCCGCCCAGCACTCCCTGGACGATCTTGACCGAGAGCAGACCCGGTCCCGCGATCTTGTAGAGGACTGCCAGGAAATACGGATAGAGCGGACCCATGAAAAAGACCTTCGTGCCTATCCAGTCGCCGGCCGCGATCTCCCTGGCCCACAGGTCATAGAAACGCGAGTCCAGATCCAGGTGGTCGAAGAAAGGGCTCTGCCGCGAGGCGAGGGTGTAGGCGATCCGGACGCCGACCGCCAGGCCGGCGATAATGTAAAACGATAGCCAGCCGGCCGCGATGAGCTTCGGTCCGGGCCCAGCCGGTTTCCCAGCCTGGTTCCC
>JAUVJV010000220.1 GCA_030592245.1 Candidatus Eiseniibacteriota bacterium | reverse complement strand
TTGCTCTTGACTGGTGCCTCTTAATGGGTGACCCCATTTGTGAATTTCGCGGATGTTTTAGCTAAGGTGCAGGACGGAGTCAGCCGAAGCATACCTCATGGTGCGGCTCGACACCGGAGGTGTAGATATGGCAACGAAACGTCCAGTCAAAAAGCAGTGGACTGCGAAGGATTTTGTGAGACCGCTTTACAAGAGCACCTGGCAAGGTTGGTTCTCCTACTGGACCAATCCCGCAATGTGGTCCGACCAGGTCATCCACAAAACCCTGAAGGAAGTAGATGGCAAGCCATTTACTGCCCGTGACGTGCGCTACATCATCAAGGGGTACTGTAAGGTGATGAAGCAGTATTGGAAGAAGAACGAGAAGTGGTAGAAGTGTCCTAGGTTACTAATGACTGCGAGCCGCGATGAAGATCATGGGGAGCCGGCCTTAACGGACGGCTCCCCTTTGACTACCGGGGCGGGAATGAAGCGAAAGCCGAAAAACAATGGAATCAGGATCGTGAAGTCCTGCATATCGGTCTTCGAGGTGGAGATCGACCTCGGACGGTTCACATCGGTAAAGACCAATGAACTGAACGGCTTTCCCGCGAAACTCCTCCGGATGTTCCCCGCGCTCAGAAAGCATGAGTGCTATGCCGGAGAAGCGGGAGGATTTGCACTGGAGCTCCGGAAGGGAACCGACCTCGCCCACGTCATGGAACACCTGACCCTCGAGCTGCTGAAGTGCGCGGCGCGTCCCAGGCGGGAATTCTCCGGCTGGACCAGGCGAAGAGGCAGGCGTCACATCATTCACTTCCAGACTCCCGACGGCTCCATGGGACACTGTGCCGTCGTCAACGCAAGGATGATCGTCGAGGGCATTATTGACGGCAAGCGGATGGACACGAAGGCCATAATCCAGTCGATCCGAGATTCGAAAGAGGTGGTAAGGTGCAAGCAAGAGCAGGTTTCATAGGCTTTTCACAGGCAAGAACCAGGAGTATCGCCTCGGTCATCGAAGGAGCCTCCGAGATAGCCATCGAGCCGGTCATCGTGCGTGATACCTGGACAGATGGCGAACTGGGCGAAGTGAGTTCGGTATTCATAAACCGCGAAATGGATGAGAAGGAGCTCGCCCGGTGGCTCGAGACCATAAGGGATGCCTCGGCGGACATTCCGATAGTCCTGGTCTATGGTTCTCAGCCTGATGGCAAGTGCTATCTTCTTTCCAACAGATTCGACTGCTGGCTCTTCAGTGAGAAGGACAGGCTGGAAAGGACACTCACGGCCGCGGAAGTCGGCAGGGCGCTTGCGAATGAGACCCCGGATTCGGCATTTGAGAGACGGCTCTTCGAGGTATCGCTCTCGGCCGGGCCGTGCTCCACGGGCAGCTAGCGAGACCGGCTCTCAACAAATCCGGTCAGCTTCTCCCTCGGCGGGACTGCTTCTCCGTCCCTGATCAGGGCGTCCACGTAGGCATCCAGATAGGACTTGTCGATTCTCAGGTTCTCGAGGATCCGCCCGGCTCCAGCATAGGATGCATAGTAGAAGGGATCTCGCTCGAGCGTATCGAGGAAGTAGCCGAAGGCCCTTCCCTGGTTTCCAAGTGCCTCTTCGATGGCACCCAACTGGAAGTATGCGCCGGCCTCGTCCGGATCACTTCTCACCACGGCCGTCGCGATATCACGGGCCTCATCGAGATTGCCGCTTTCTCTCAGCACATGGGCCTTGTTGACCTCTATTGAGGCGAATTCGTGATCGGCAAGCTCAAGAAAGTCCACATTCGATACGAGGGCGGCGCCCAGGAGTATTGCAGCAAAGACTGCCGGGGTGCGCCTCCCTCCGCGCCTTAGATCATCCATGAAGCACTTCACCCCGAAAGCCGCGAGAGGTATCAGACATGCGATGCCCGGAAGCCTGAACCTCTCGGAGGCGAAGAAGATGATGCCGACCGCGAGGAAGGCGAGATAGCAGAGCAGAAGGACCCCTCCCGGCCTGTGCCTCCCGAAGAGAGGGACCAGGGCTGCCATCGCCAGCGGGAACACGATCCCGAAGTTGAGCACGGGAATGAAGAACCACTTCCAGGCGTCTCTTCGCTCCGAGATGTCGGCATTGTTGTCTATCTCGAACCTGCTCAGGGAAACCAGGAATTTCCTGCCGCAGAGCTTCAGCCAGCCCGACGGCTGCCCGGTGATGTACCCCAGCGCAAGGTCGCGGAAGTACGCGGAGCGCCGGGCCCCGCTGAGACGCAGCCTGTCCGCTTCAATCCTCGCCCTGTTGGCCTCGCCGATGCGAAAGGGGTTCATCCCGTCGCTTGCCGCATTGTTTCCAATGAAGAGATTGACGCCGCCGGTGGTAGTCAGCGGAACCATCTCGCCCGAGATCATGTAGTTGTGGGTGAGACCGGCGATCAGCGGTATGATCAGCCCCGCCGCGAAGACGGCCGTGAGGACGAGTCTGCCCTGCTTCTTCGCGAGCAGGGTCACCACGAGCACGGCCGCGGCCAGCACAGTTCCGCTCCAGATGAGCATGCTCACGCCAATGAGAAAACCGGACGCCGCGACATTGCCCAGTCTGGACAGCCTCACCGGGAGCCGGGTCAGAACAATGAGCGCGGCCGCGCCGAGCAGAAGGATCAGGAAGAAGGCGATCGTGCCGGTGTACGACCCCGCCGGCATGGGAAGTGAGCCGCCCTTCAGCAGCAGCCCCAGCCCTGTGAGGGCGGGTATGGAATAGGTCAGGACAATGAGGAGCGCGCCGGTAACTGCCGGCAGGATAACTCCGCGCCTGGCATTACCGGGCCCTTCCACGAACAGGAGCAAAGCCGTGAGGAAGAAGGTGAGGCAGAGGGTTGTGGGCAAGAGCTCGCCTGCGAAGTAGTAGAAGCTCCAGTACAGGGTGACCGCCAGAGATGCGCCCAGCGCCACCCACCGGGAGAACAGCTTGCCGGCGATCGACCTGACGAGGTGAATGTTGACCGCAAGCAGGCCGCCCTGGACAAGCAAGACCGCGAGGCGGCTTCCTCTTCCCAGGAAGTACACAAGAGCCACGAACGCGGGGTAGAGCGGGCTCATGAAGAAGGCGCGGTTCCGGGGAAGTCCATCGAGAATCTGCCTGGCCTCGAGGTCATAGACCAGCGGATTGGCAACCAGGTGCGCGACGAACTCCCGATTCCTTATCTGGATGAAGTAGATGAGGAAGAGCACAAATCCCAGGGCAGGCACCAGGTAGTGCAGCCAAGAGTCTTTTACTGAACCGCGGGCCAATCCAGTCCTCCGTCAGATAAATGCACTCATGTGAGCAAACCCTGCAGATGGTAGCAGGATAATCGAAGCGACACCATAGATAATTGGGATGATAGCAGGTCTCTCGCTCCGGCCTGCTTGACAGGGCGCGCATCGAAGCTCTATGCTCTTCGGGTGAATCCGGGAAGATAGAGGGCGAAGAGTGGCCAAACCCAGCTTAGTCATTAGCGGATCGGGCATAAGGGGCATCATCTATGATGGCTTGACCCCCGATTTTACATGCCGTCTGGCCTCATCCCTGGTCAGTACCCTGGGTAGGGGTAAGTATGTGCTCGGTCGCGACACCCGGCCCTCGGGAGCGATTCTCCAGGGTGCGGTTGCCGCCGGGCTCTGCGGTGCGGGCGGTGACGTCGTGGATGTCGGGATCAGTCCCACGCCCACGATCCAGCTCGCGGTCGAGCATCATGGGGCCAGGGGTGGAATAGCAGTTACCGCGAGCCATAACCCGGCCGAGTGGAATGCTCTCAAACTGATCTCGGGCGCAGGCACCTTCCTTACGAAACAGGAGGTGGACCGCGTCGTCGAGGTGTCCCGGACGGCTGAGATCGAATATGCCCGCCATGACACGGCCGGCAGGGTCGAGTCCGATCCCGGGGCCTGCGAGCGTCATGCGTCCGCGGTTCTTGCTCTCGAGTACGTGGATCCGGAAAACATCCGCAGCGCCGGCTTCAAGGTTGCGCTCGACTGCGTGAATGGAGCAGGGAGCGTGCTGGCGCCCGGATTGCTTGGCGAGCTGGGATGCGAAGTCAGCCAGATCTACTGCGAACCCAGCGGGGAATTCAGGCGGGTTCCTGAGCCTCTCGCGGAGAACCTCGGAGGTCTCTGTGACCTCGTCAGGCAGGAGGGAGCCGATATCGGCTTTGCCCTTGATCCCGATGGTGACAGGCTGGCAATAGTGGATGAGACGGGCTCTCCTGTTGGAGAGGAATACACCCTCGTTCTGTGTGCCGATGTGGTCCTTGAACGCACCAGGGGACCCGTGGTCACCAACTTGAGCACCACGCGGGCCGTGGGCGATGTCGCCCGGAGCCACGGTGTTGAGTTTCACCGGACCCCTATCGGAGAGATCAATGTGGTCAACCGGATGAAGGACGTGGGAAGTCCCATAGGCGGAGAGGGGAATGGTGGCATCATTCTGCCCGCCCTCCATTATGGCAGGGACGCGATGGTCGGCATTGCGCTTGTGCTCCAGGCTCTTGCCCGCAAAGGCCGGCCGGTATCAGGACTTTTGGCGAAGTTCCCCAAATATGCTATATTCAAGAAGAAGGTGTCGCTCGAGGAAGATCTTGATATCGATGGCCTGAAGTCCATCCTCGAGGAGGAATTCCCCGGGGGTGCCTTCAACTATGACGATGGGATCCGGGTGGATCTTGATGAGGGTTGGCTTCATGTCCGCAAGTCGGGCACGGAGCCGGTCATCCGTCTGATAAGCGAGACCCGCAGTCTGGAGGAATCTCAGGGCCTGGTCCAGAGAGTGCTCGAGCGGCTGAATAGATGAGGAGGGTCATAACTTGTGCGGAATAATCGGGTATGTGGGTAAGAAGGATGTTGTGCCTCTCCTGGTCGAGGGTCTCAAGAGGCTCGAGTACCGGGGCTATGATTCCGCCGGGGTCGCGGTCCATACGGATGGAGCGATCAGGGTCG
>JAUVJV010000039.1 GCA_030592245.1 Candidatus Eiseniibacteriota bacterium | reverse complement strand
CTTCTATCAGGACGGGAGCGATCAAGCTATTGGTGGCCAGGCAGGCCAGCGTGAGAAGGAAGGCCAGGACCACCCTGCGTTTCCTTGCCCGGGCAAACATGGCGATACTCCTCCGGTACTGGTCGATCCCTCCCAGGACCCGCTTGGTGAAGGCCAGCCGCCTCTCCGCCTTGAGGAATCTCAGGAGAAGGAGAAGGCTCCTGCCCACCAGCTGCTTGACCAGGTCTATCCTGAACAGCGATAGCAGAAACAGCGAGGCCAGGATCGAGAAAACGATAGCGGCGGCCAGCAGGACTCCCACCAGGTGCCGGCCGAGCTCTTCCCTGAACCCGGGTGAGAAGATCAGGATGGCAAGGGTGGTGGAAAGCAGGCTCACCATAGTAAGTACCGCGCCCATCAGGCAGGCGGCGAAAGCCCTGGCGATGGAGACACCCGACCGGCTGAGGACATATATCTGCATCGGTCCCCCACCGGTCTGCAAAGGCGTGATTGTCGACATGAAGATATTGGACATGAAAGCCCTGAAGGAGGTTGCGAAACTAACCTTGTTATCCAGGCTGTTGAGGAGGATCTTGAAGCGCAGCGCGTTCAGGCACCATTGTGTCACCATCAGCACGGCTGCCAGGGCGGTATGGCCGGGGGAAATCCGCCTGAAGTCGGTCCATGAACCCGTATCAGCGGTGAGAAAGAAGATGGCAAGCACACTCAGGACACTGGTCGCAAGGAATATGGAAAGCCCCATACCCACTCTGTAGTTTCGACCGCCAACGCGCATAGTAAGGCTGTGATATCACGGAGTGAGGGCAGGGTCAAGCAATAAGGCCCGGACAGGGTCCCGGGGTCTACATCTTGGATCTACTTGTAGTCCTGGATGCAGTACTCCACGAACCGTGACCTTTCGAGCTCGCTCACGGCACAGTTTCCGTATTCGACCGCGAAGAGCTTATACGGCGCCGGCTTGGCCGGCCGGTCGGGGTCCTGGTAAAAGACGGCGATAATGGCTTCCTCATCGAGGTTGGCGCGGTGAGAGCGCGCGTCGATCCAGGTCAGCCACTCGGGGTGCGTCTCAAGAAGGTGGGCCCGTGCCGCAATGCACACGGGGCACTTGCGGTTGTGGGAGGCCGTGTCGTTTATCCAGACTCCGGCGGTGATCATCGCCGCTACGGCCGCGGCCGCGACGGGGATCTCCCAACCCACGAAGTAGGCGGCCGTGACCAGGATTGCCACAAGCAGGAGAATGATGGGCAGCGATCTTCCGTTCGGGCATCCGTCCACGGGCTATCTCCCTTGGGGTATTGCAATTGCGGGAGAAGGCGCGATAAGCACCTCTCACTACCCTTCAGGTCGTCACCCTGCGGGATGGACTTTAAGCAAACCGGTTACTGTGCCCGGGTCTAGAACTTGACCTTGGGGACCTCGCGCACGGCTGCGTCCTCGATCTCAAAGAGGTCGGCCTTCTCGTAATGGAAAAAGTTGGCGACGATATTCGGCGGGAAACTGTCGATGTACCGGTTGAGCTTGGTCACCCAGTCATTATAGTTGTTCCGGGAGAATGAGACCTTGTTCTCCGTTGAGGTCAGCTCATCCTGAAGCGACATCATGGTCTTGTCCGCCTTGAGATTGGGATAATTCTCGGCGACGGCAAAGAGGCTGCGAAGCGACTGCGTAAGCATGTTCTCCGCCTGCATCTTGTCCTTGATTCCCGAGACGTCGATGGCCTGCTGCCGCGCCTTTATCACATTCTCCAGGGTGGTCTGCTCGTGTTTGAGATACCCCTTGGCGGTCTCCACCAGGTTTGGAATGAGGTCGTGTCGCCGCCTCAGCTGAACCTCGATGCCAGCCCAGGCGTTCTTGACCTCGTTGCGGAGATGGGCGAAGCGGTTGAAGACTCCGATGAAGGCGACCACGATCGCCCCGAGTATTACCAGAATAATGATGGCTATCATTCCTGTTGCCCCCTTTCCTATGCGGTCGAATCGCTGTGTTCGATCAGGTATTGGATGATTTCGAGCTCGTCCTTATCGAACCAGACCATAGTACACCTTACACATTTGTCAACTTCAACGAGATATTGGTACGTGTAAAACCCGCGGCGCATCTCGTGATCGCAGTTGGGACAGTTAAAAGGCGAGGGTTCCGGCTTGGCCCTGTCATTACGCCTCGCCTCACCGTTCTTCTGGGTCAAGTCGGCAAGCCGGGCAAGGCGCTCATTGAAGCCCTTCTCTGTCCTCAGGCTGATGCGGGTCATTTTCCTGCGGTCCACCAGGGTGCCGTCGCAGAACACGCAGCGGTGGATGGGCACGCCCTCGTAGTCTTCATCGACGAGTTTCTGGTTGCACGTGGGGCAGGTGAACTTCGATATATTAGCCCCGCCAAGCTTGGAGTCAAACACGGGAGTAAGGAGAGGCTCGTCCCTGGCCTGGCCGAGAGCCTGGCCGAGCGTTTCGTTGATGGCCTGGCCTCCGAACCGCTTTACCCAGGTCGCGGGCGTGAGCCAGCCCAGGACCATTGCCTGGCTTATGGTGAAGGGCCCCTTCCAGTTTTGCCCATCATCCCGGAGCATCCATTTGGGCTGGTCCGCCTCGGTCTCCGGCGGTATCTCGCGGGCCATCTCTTCCCTTCGGGCTTTACTGACGACATCATGCACGATGTGCGCGACATCGGTGTGGGCCATCTCAGCTAAGATCTTCATGCGCTTTCTGATGGGAGGGTGGGTGGAGAAGAGATTGTCCATGAAGCCTTCCCGCTCATCACGGGCTTCCTTGGCCGGGTTCAGGATGAAAAGGGTGGAGAAGTTCTTGTCGATCTGGCCGAAACCGCGCCAGCCGCGGGAGATCTTATACAGCGCCTCGGAGAGAGAGATAGGATCGCGGGTAAGCCGCACGGCCACTGCGTCGGCCCGGAGTTCCCGGTCCCGCGAGAGGCTGAACCGGATCAGGCCGTAGAAGAACTGGGTGACGGAGAGAACGAGGAAGAGCAGGAAGAGGAAAACCACAATTGCGCCCGCACCCTTGCCTCTTCGTGTCCAGCGGACCCGGCCTCCCGCCCGGGCGCCGTGAAGCGCCGCATGGGCCGTCGCGGCGAAGATGCCGAAGAGGCTGCATCCTATTGTGGTCTGAAAGGAATCACCCGTCGCGACATGGGCCACCTCATGAGCGACCACCGCCTGGAGCTGCTGCCGGTTGAGCTTTGCCAGCAGGCCCTCTGTTGCCCCCACCAGGGCATTCCCCTTCCGGTCGGCCATGGAGAAGGCATTGAGTGCTACCGAGGGGATAATGACCGGCGTGATCTTGTACCTTCCGCCGGTGGCCACGTTGACCTCGTCGACGATTGTGGCGAAGAGCCGGTGATAGTTATCCTCAGGGTCGATATCATCCGCGCCCAGGTTGATGCGCACCCTGGCCATCGCATTCCTCATCGAGTGGCCTATGTGGATTGCCGCAGCAACGAGGGCGATCATTAGGGAGACGATGAGCCCGGGAAGGCCGAGAAGCGGGCTTCCGGCCCGGCCTTCCATCACGTACAGATGGAAGAACCCCTTCACGAGGCTTCCCACAATGAGGGCCGTGAAGAAGTAGAAGAGAACAACCACCAGGAAAAAGATCAATATCTGGGTGTTCTTATTCTGTTCTATCTCAGTATAGGTAAGGGGCACGGTATAGTTACCCTTCTCCGGAGTCGCCGCTCAGGTAGTTCCTCAAGACCATCCCCACCGATCTTAGCATCCCGAACTTCTCATAAAACGGTTGCAGGTGCTTATCGCACGAGAGGTCGATGGCCTGAATATGCTCGACCCTTTCAAGCATCATCCTGGTGAGCCGGGTCCCGATTCCTTGCCCCTGGTATTCGGGGAGTATCTCCAGCATGGGAATGAAAGCCGACTGGATGTTGTCGCTCAGGGCCGTTATGAATCCCACCACGCGATTCTCATCCGTATCAAGGGCGAGCAGCACGTGATCGCTGTTCTTCAAGATCTCCAGGTGCTGCTCGGGGGTATGGGGAGCCTTCCAACCCACGAAGAACCCATGAAGCATCTCGGGGGCGATCCCGGCAAGCGAATCCCTGTACTCGATCATTGACGGCTTCCTCCTAAGTACAATTCGGATTTTATAGCTGGGAGGAGAGCGCATACAATACAAAAACAGGCACGGACGCAAGAGAGACGCTATTACAGGATAGCCTGAGCCACGAATGTGGATATCGTGGCGTGTCGGGGGAAGATTGACATTTGCTCACCGTAGGGTTTGCCCTAAACTGGGACAGTGACCATGAAGATCGTAATCATAGAACCTTATCTCACCGGATCGCATGCCGCCTGGGCCAGGGAGTATGCCGAGCACAGCAAGTATGATGTAGCTGTCCTGGGTCTTGACGGCAGGCACTGGAAGTGGCGCATGCACGGCGGGGCGGTAACCCTGGCGCGCAGGTTCGCAGAAGCCGGGCACAGGCCCGATCTGATAGTCGCCACCGATATGCTGGACCTCACCACCTTTCTCTCTCTGGCGAGGGATTTTATATCCGGGATAAAGACGGTTGCCTATTTCCATGAGAACCAGATCACCTATCCCTGGTCGGAGCTGGACCGCGATCTGGCCAAGGAGCGGGACGTCCACTATGGCTTCATCAACTTCTCCTCGGCCCTGGCGGCAGATGCCGTGGCCTTTAATTCGGAGTATCACAGGAAAGCATTCCTGGCGGGGCTCCGGCCCTTTCTGGAAGCTTTCCCGGACCACAATGAGGTCGGGGCGGTTCGGGCCATAGACGATAAGAGCCACGTGCTTCCCCTGGGGGTGGATCTCCGGCGTCTCGACCGGTACCGCCTGGAGCGGGATCCGAAGCAGAAGCCTCTCATCTTGTGGAATCATCGCTGGGAGTATGACAAGAAGCCCGAGGACTTCTTCCGGGCCCTGTTTGATTTACAGGACGAGGGACTGGACTTCGAGGTGGCCGTACTGGGTGAAAGTTTCGACGTGATACCACCCATCTTCCCGGAGGCCCGGGAACGGTTAGGGGAGAGGGTCGTGCAGATGGGCTTTGCCGAGGACTTCGCTGAGTATGCATCCTGGCTCTGGAAAGCCGACATCCTCCCTGTAACATCCATCCATGAGTTCTTCGGCGCGAGCGTGGTGCAGGCCGCTTACTGCAATTGCTTCCCCCTGCTTCCCGACAGGCTTGCTTATCCCGAGCATATCCCGGTCGAACGATGGGCGGAACATATTTACGAAGGCCAGGCCCGGTTGGTGGCCATGCTCAGGGATCGAGTCCGGGACATAGAGGAAACCAGGCGCGCCGAGACCCGGGGTTTTGTCGATCGATACGACTGGGGCGTGATGGCTCCGAGGTATGACGATTTCTTCCGGGCCATCAGCGGGATGGACGCCTGACCTCGGCAACAATACTCGCGATGAAATCCTTCCAATCGTCGTTCTTGAGATTGCCCCCGCTCTTTCCCAGGCGCACGATAATGACCTTGTGCTTTGGGCTTATGTATACATACTGGCCCGGGTGTCCCGCGGCCATGAAGTCGTTTCCATACGCATCGGGCATCCACCACTGGTACTGGTATTCCCAGGAGCTGCCGTCACTGATATCAAGCTTGGTGGATTTGCGTACCCATTCGCGTGATACGATTTGCTCGCCGTTCCAGTTGCCGCCGTTAAGGTACAAACGGCCCAGCTTTGCGTAATCGCGCGCACGCGCCGCCAGGCAGCAGAAGGTCTTTTCCAGGCCGTCGGGCTCATGGTCTATCGACCACATGCCGTCGTATTCCATCCCGAGAGGTTCCCAGATGCGCGTCTGCATATACTCGGTTATGGTCATGGGGCTCAAGGCACGCGAGAGGATGAGGCCGAGGAGCTGGTTATCACCGCTTTTATACTCGAAGTACTTCCCCGGCGAATGCCGAAGCCCCATCTCGAGCAGCATCTCCTCGAGATTATCGCCATAGTAAAAGCGCGGGTGGATTCCAAAGGGATTATCGCTCTCGGTATAGTCCATCCCGGAAGTCATCTGGAGCAGGTGTTCGAGCATTACTTCGTCGAAGCCATTGGCCTTGAGTTCGGGCACATAGTCAGTGACAGGTTGGTTGACGGAGTCGATGTGGCCGTCATCGATGGCGCAGCCCACCAGGATGGAAAGGAATGACTTGGCCATCGAGAAGGAGAGCGAGAGCATCGAGTCGGAATGGTCGAGGTAGTAGTTCTCAAAGAGAAGGGTGTCTCTGCGGATCACGAGGAAGGCGATTGTATCGTTCTCTTCGAGCAGCTCATCGAGTTGCGCCCGGCGGTATGCAGGGAAGGTATTGTCCAGGGTGAGTGAATCTGGCTCGGTGAACCTAAACGGCGTCTCGCTTGCCTTGAGTTCCCTATAAGGGAAGATGCCGTAGTCCTCGATCCCCGAAGTCCTGTGGCGGAGCATCTTCCCACAGGTGCACCCACCGATGAGGATTATGACCAGGCAGACCGCAATGACCAGCCGGGCTCTCGATGGCAACTCAGAGGTCAACTCAGGTGAGCGCGCTCTTGGCCTCTCAGGCCCGTGCGCTTTTGGCATCTCAGGTGAGCACACGGTGCCGGGAGTTTCCTGACACTCAATATCGATAAAGCCCGCTATGGAACCATTGGCGTCCTCTGTTACCAGCTCGATAGCCGGGTTGGAATAGCGGGTCTTCTCCTGTGCCACGTCATCAAAGTACGCCGAATCCAGAAATGCCACGACGCGGCACCGCACCCAGCCCGTCTCATCGGAATGCTTGTATGGTCTGATTGTGTACTCTGTTGAGCTCATTATCTTAAGCGACCATGTCTTCCGGCAAACTTGCTATCGAAGCCTCTATCAGGCCTACTCTTTCTTTCCCCAGAGCACACGGTACACGCCCGCGCCGAGTATGGCTCCCACGATCGGTGCAACCCAGAAGAGCCAGAGCTGGGAGAGTGCCCAGCCTCCGACAAAGAGCGCCGGCCCCGTGCTCCGCGCAGGATTGACGGATGTATTGGTGACCGGAATGCTTATAAGATGTATCAGGGTCAGGCAAAGGCCTATGGCTATAGGAGCCAGGCCCTTTGGCGCCCGCTCGTCCGTCGCCCCCATTATGATAAGGAGGAACATGAAAGTCATCACGACCTCGGTTATGAGGCATGCGGCGAGCGAGTACCCGCCGGGGGAGTGGGCGCCATAGCCATTGGATGCAAAACCGGCTGAAACATCAAAGCCCGCCTTACCGCTTGCAATGATGTAGAGAATCCCCGCAGCCGCTATGGCTCCAAGCACCTGGAAGACGATGTATGGAATGACCTCCTTCGCATTGAAGCGGCCACCAGCCCAGAGTCCGATGGATACGGCCGGGTTCAAGTGACAGCCCGAGATGTGACCGATGGCGAATGCCATGGTCAACACGGTGAGTCCAAAGGCAAGTGCCACCCCGAGCAGGCCTATCCCCAGCCCCGGGAATGCAGCCGCGAGCACGGCGGCGCCGCAGCCTCCCAACACCAGCCAGAACGTCCCGAAGAACTCAGCTCCCAACCTTTTTGGCATAGCAATCTCCCCCTTTCCTGCGCCTCTACCATTCCGGGTATGCCGGTCCCCTCTGGCATACCGAGTAAGAGTAAATCATCTTAGGGGTCTCATTACCAGATGTCTTCGCCTATTCGTTCAGCCGGATCGACCGAATCGACAAGAACCTTGGTCAGGCTCGGGCATCCGCATGGCATCCTCCACCTCGCCCCGCGAGTCAACCCGACCCCGCATCCGAGACTGTCTCTGCTCGAAGGAACTCTTCCTCGACGGGGATGTTGACCGGAGGAGGAGAATATGGTATCTCCGCATCATGTGGAACAATCTTAAGGGCCGCACCGGTGTGCCTCGCCGACACCTGGTCTTCCTCGGAGGGCTGGTGACGGCGATCCTGATCGGCGGAGTCTTAGAAGGTGGTTGCATGGCATCCAGATTAGAGAGGACAAGTGTTGAGTCTCCGGACGGCAAGCTGGTACTCGGCTTCTCGCTCGACGCCGGGGCTCCCCGTTACGAGGTCGCCTACGACGGAACCGTGATCATCCGCCCGTCGGCAATGGGGTTTACCTTCCGGCGGCTGAAGCCAATGATGGACGGCTTCTCGGTGGCGGGAACCTCCACGCGTGAGTTTGAAGAGACCTGGGAGCCGGTATGGGGGCAGAAGAGCGAGATCGAGAGCCATTACAATGAGCTCAGGGTCGAGCTCCGCCAGAACAGTTCTCCACATCGCCGGATGAATCTCATCTTCAGGGTATTCAATGACGGGCTGGGCTTTCGGTATGAGCTTCCCGAGCAGGAGAATCTCAAGGACTTCGAGATCATGGCCGAGGAGACGCGCTTCGCATTCGCCGGCAACCACACGGCCTGGTGGATCCCGGCCGACTTCGACAGCTATGAACACCTCTATAAGGAAACGCCGCTGGATCTTATCCTGGCAGTGAACACACCAATTACGATGAGGACGGCCGAAGGACTCTATCTCAGCATTCACGAAGCCAATCTCACCGGCTATGCCGGGATGACCCTCGGCGTGGACAAGGATAAGCCGCTCACGCTCAAGTCGAGCCTCGCTCCCTGGCCAGATGGTTCCAGGGTAAAGGGCACGACGCCATGCAAGACCCCGTGGCGGACCATCCAGGTGGCCACGCATCCGGGAGGGCTTGTTGAGTCCAGTCTCATTCTTAATCTCAATGAGCCGAGCGTGATCGAGGACACGTCATGGATCAAGCCCATGAAGTATATCGGTATCTGGTGGTCGCTTCATATAGGCAAGGAGACCTGGCACGAGGGCCCGAGACATGGGGCCACAACTGACAATGTCAAGCGCCACATCGATTTCGCGAGCAAGCACGGAATTGCCGGCCTGCTGATCGAGGGGTGGAACACGGGCTGGGACAGGTGGGGCCAGGAAGGCGCCTATGATCATGTAACCCCCTATCCTGACTTCGATCTTGAGGAGGTCGTCCGCTACGGTAAGGAGAGGGGGGTCAGCATCATCGGCCATCACGAGACCGGCGGGGATGTTGCGACCTATGATCGGCAGATAGAATTCGCCTTCAGGTTGTACAGGGAGGTCGGGATCGACGCGGTCAAGACCGGCTATGCCGGCAAGATCTTTCCCCGCGGGCAGCATCATCACGGCCAGTGGATGGTCAATCACTACCGCATGGTGGTGGAGAAAGCGGCGCGGTACGGCATCATGATAGATGCCCACGAGCCCATCAAGCCGACCGGGATAAGCCGCACCTATCCCAATATGATGACCCGCGAAGGGGCCAGAGGGACCGAGTACAATGCCTGGAGCGATGGTAATCCTCCCGAGCATGTCACCATTCTCCCCTTTACGAGAATGCTTGCCGGACCGCTCGATTACACTCCGGGAATCTTTGATCTCACCTTTGACGAGTACAAACCCGATAATCGTGTGCGATCGACCCTCGCCAATCAGCTGGCCCTGTACGTGGTTCTCTATAGTCCGCTACAGATGGCCGCCGACCTTATCAAGAACTATGATGGCCATCCGGCCTTCGAATTCATCATGCAGGTGCCGGTGGACTGGGATGAGACGCGCCTCCTCGATGCCGAGATCGGCGACTATGTAGCCATCGCCCGTCGCAAGGGCCGGGACTGGTACATCGGTTGTGTGACCGATGAGGATTCTCGCACGCTTGATCTCTCGCTTTCGTTTCTCGAGGCGGACACTGAGTACCGGGCCACGATCTATGCCGATGGTCCCGGCTGCGATTTCGAGAGCAACCCCGCCGTGTACCAGATCAAGGCAAGCCAGGTGGGAGCCGGGACGATTCTCAAGGTGGAGATGGCCAGGGGTGGTGGCCAGGCCATCACGCTCAGGCCATCGAATTGAATTGACCGGCGCATGTACTTGAATAGAATCGTGATTGAACGCCTCACCGGCGGTCTCTACCTTCAAGGAGGTTGGAAATGGATCAGATGAACCAGGCCGGTCCCGGGCCAACGCCCTCCGATCAGCTCGTGAGGAAGCTCTCGGAAACCGCGAGGAGCAGCTCGACCTGGATGAAGTTCCTGGGCGTGATGCTGATCATCGATGGAGTCATGCTTGCCATTACGGGTATAGGGCTGCTCATTTGCTGGTT
>JAUVJV010000309.1 GCA_030592245.1 Candidatus Eiseniibacteriota bacterium | reverse complement strand
GTGTCTGTCCCCTTTTTAGAAGTCGAGGGCGGCCTTGGTGGGGCGGCCGGCACCTGAGGGCCCAACGGTTACCAGGGAGAATTTGGCGGGATCGAAGAGCCGCTTGGCTTCAGCCTCGATGGCGCCCTCGCGCATGCTCATCAGTTTCTTCAGTGTCTTTTCAACCGGTACATAGCTGTCCAGGTAGAGCTCCTGCCGGGCCAACCGGTTCATTCTGGCGGAGGTGCTCTCAAGTCCCAGCACCATGCTCCCCTTGAGCTGCTGTTTGATACTCTTGAGCTCACCCTTCCTCAAGCCCCGGCGCTTGAGGCGCTTCAACTCCTTGGCGACCTGTCCGACGGCCTGCTTGGCCTTCTTGGGGTCAACCGCCAGGAATATGGTGAAGAGCCCGGTCTCACGGTAGAACTCGCACATGCAGTAGACCGAGTATGCGAGCCCCAGCTTCTCCCTGACTTCCTGGAAAAGCCTGGAGGTCATCCCTCCTCCCAGGAGCAGGGAGAGAATCACGGCGCCGAAACGGTTCTTATCGGTGTAGCAAGGAGCTTCCACACCCAGACAGATATAGCACTGGGAAACCTTCCTGGTGTCATGGAAGACCCTGGGCAAGGAATCCGGATAGGGGTCGGGTTGGATATTGTTCTTCTTCTCACGGATCTTGAGATTTCTAGACACATAGTCCACAAGCTTCTTGTGATCCACCTTGCCGGTGGCGGCGACTATGGTCTTGGAGGGCACATAGTGGCCTCTGAAATAGGGCATCACCGTGTCCCTTCTGAAGCTCCCCACCGACTCCATGGTCCCGAGTATGGGACTGGCAATGGAACGGGAACCCCAGACGGACCTCGCCAGGTGCTCGTGAACCACCTCTTCGGGAGTATCGTCGAAACTCCGGATCTCCTCAAAGATCACGCGCTTCTCGAGCTCGATGGCCTCGTGCTTCATCGCGGGGTTGCAGAGCATATCGCTCAGGACATCAACCGAGCGGTGGAGATGCTCGGGCAGGCAGCGGCTGACAAAGGCCGTCGCCTCGCGGCCGGCGAATGCGTCCAGGCCTCCGCCCACGGACTCAAGCGCATTGGCTATATTGTAGGCTGACCGCTTCCGGGTGCCCTTAAAGAGGATATGCTCGATGAAGTGGGATACGCCGCTTAAGCTCTCGGGCTCGAGGCTCGAGCCCACATCGACATAGAAACCAAGGGCCAGCGAGCGAGCATCACGGCTCGACTCGCTCACGACCCTTACTCCGTTATCGAGGATATCTTTTTTATAGGTGAGACTCATCGACGGTGAGGACGCCTCCCATCGCGGGAAGACCCTCTGCTGTCTCGGGAACCTCTGCCATCACGGGAACCTCTCCGTTCAGGACGCGGAGGTCTCACCTCATTGGGATCATAATCCGGCAGGAGAACTCTTCGACTGAGCCTGACCTTACCGTCACGCTCAACGGAGAGCACCTTCACGTCGACCTTGTCATCTTCCTTCAGTACGTCGGTGACTCGCTCGACCCTGCGGTTCTCAATCTCCGATATGTGCAGCAGTCCGTCCTTGCCGGGCAGGATCTCCACGAAGGCACCGAAGTCGGCTATGCGCCTGACGGTACCGTTATAGACTTTACCCACCTCGGGATCCTCGATGATCGCATTGACCCTCGCGAGGGCTTTCTCAAGCGCCTCGCGGTCGGGTGATGCTATCTTGACCGTACCGTCATCTTCGATATCGATAACGGCGCCGGTTTCCTCGATGATGCTCCTGATCATCTTGCCGCCCGGGCCAATGACGTCCCGGATCTTCTCCCTGTCGATCTGGATGGCCACGATCCTCGGCGCATAAGAGGAGATCTCCTCCCTGGGCGCACGCAGGGTCTCATCCATGACATCATGGATATGGTTCCTGGCAGCGACCGCCTGGACGACGATCCGCTCGATGACATCCATGGGAATCCCAGGTATCTTAAGGTCCATCTGAACCGTGGTCACGCCGCTGCGGGTCCCGGCGACTTTGAAATCCATGTCGCCATGATGGTCCTCGGCACCCAGGATATCGGTAAGGATCGTATACTTGTCACCATCCTTGACCAGGCCCATCGCTATCCCTGCCACCGGGGCTTTAATGGGAACCCCGGCATCCATCAGGGCAAGAGCCGAACTGCAGACCGTTGCCATCGATGACGACCCGTTGGATTCCAGTATCTCCGATACAATCCTCACCGTGTAGGGGAAATCTTCCGGAGTCGGGATGACGGCCTTTGTGGCCTTCTCAGCCAGGGCGCCGTGCCCGATCTCCCGACGGGAAGTCCCTCGAATCGGCCTGACCTCGCCGACACTGAAGGGAGGGAAATTGTAGTGGAGCATATAGCTCTTTGAAGACTCGCCCTCAAGGTCATCAACCCGCTGCTCGTCTATGGCGGTTCCAAGAGTGACAGTCGCCAGAGCCTGAGTCTGACCGCGGGTGAAAATGGCTGACCCGTGGGTCCTCGGCAAAACTCCGACCTCGCAGGTGATCTGCCTTACGTCTTCCAGTCCCCTTCCATCGATGCGCTGTCCCCGCTCGGAGACCATCCTTCGCACCTCGTCATGCTCGATGGAATAGAACGAGTTCTTGATGTCTTTTTCACCCTCGGGGTAGGTCTCCGCAAGGGCTTCGAGCGCTTCTGCACGGATCATGTCCATGGCTTCCTGGCGATTCTCCTTCTCAGAAACCCCGCATGCCTCGATGAACCGGCTCTCATAGGTGCGCTTCACCTCTTCAACTATCTCAGGCGCAGGCTCCGCTGGCGTAAACTCCATCTTCTCGCGGCCACACTGCGCGATTAATCTCTCTTGTAATTTCACGATCTCGGGCGCTTTTTCCAGGGCCAACCGAATGGCCTTGACCATGTCATCGTCACTTATTTCCTTCATCCCGCCTTCGAGCATGGTTACCTGATCGCCGACTGTGACCACGGTCAGGTCGATATCACATTCTTCCCTCTCGGCGCATGTTGGGTTGACGATGAACTCGCCGTCCCTTCTACCGATTCTCACGGCACCGATGGGACCTCCAAACGGGGCTCCGGCCAGGCCGAGGCTTGCGGATGCGCCAATCATCGCCAGCAGGTCTGAGTCGTTCTCCTGGTCTGAGGAAAGCACGTTAGCAACGATCTGCACTTCACGCCTGAAACTCTTCGGGAACAGCGAGCGTATCGGCCTGTCGATCAGCCTGGAACTCAAGATCTCCTTCTCGCTGGGCCTGCCCTCTCGCTTGAAGAACCCGCCAGGGATCTTCCCGGCGGCATAGTATTTCTCGCGGTATTCCACCAGCAAAGGCAGAAAGTCAATGCCTTCCCTGGGCCCCGGCGAGATACAGCTTGTTACCAGTACGACGGTATCGCCGTAACGAACCAGTACCGCTCCCTGGGCCTGTTTGGCCAGTCTTCCTGTCTCTAGTGAAAGGGTCCTTCCACCTAATTCAATTTTCTCTTCAAACACCATGTTTTTTCCTTAGCGCACTACTTGCGCAAACCTAGATCCTTTACGATCCGTCTGTACTTGTCGATTTTCCTCGATTTCAGATAATCCAGAAGCCTCCTGCGTTGCCCTACGAGCTTCAGAAGACCCCTGCGAGAGTGGAAGTCCTTCTTATGCACCTGGAAATGCCCGGTCAGCTGCTTTATCCGCCCGGTCAGCAGTGCTATCTGGACTTCCGGAGAGCCCGAGTCATTATCGTGGGCCCTGAATTTCTCAATGATGTCGTGTTTCTCTTCCTTCGATAACGGCACAGCCTTTCACCTCCCTCAATTACTATTACTTAGACCTTTTATACGCCGAAATCAACAGCTAAGTTGACAATATCTTCCTGGCCTTGGCGATATCCCTGGCTATGGCTTTCTTGAGGGCCGCTTCGTCTCCGAACTCGGCATCATCCCTCAGGCGCTGGACAAAAAAGACTTCCAGCCGCCGGCCATAGAGGCTACCCTTATGTCCGAGGATGTGGACTTC
>JAUVJV010000383.1 GCA_030592245.1 Candidatus Eiseniibacteriota bacterium | reverse complement strand
GGATACCCGGCCGGCCCTGTCGCTTCCTCTCGCAAGCTACCAGAGCCTCAACAACCCCGTCAACTCCAATCAGTTTCGATCAGTCCGGTATATCCTCAGTCGACCGAGCTTCCTGTAGAGCCCCTGTCTGGTCAGTCCCAGGTGCCTCGCCGTCCGGGTCTTGTTCCATCCGTAGAGATCGAGAGTCTCCTTTATGATCTCCTTTTCATAGGAGACGAGCCGGGCCTTGAGTTTGCCCTTCACCCCACCGTTGAGGCCGTGCCTGATGCCCTGCCTGATGCGAGGTGAGACCAATTCCACTCCCAGCGCGGTTCCCTCGCCCGAGAGGGCGACCATACGGTGTATCTCGTTTTCAAGCTCGCGCACATTTCCCGGCCACGAATACAGGCTTAGGATCTCCAGGACTTCACGCTCGATGCCTGGAACGTCCTGGCCCAGCTGCCGGGCATACCCGGATGCGAAGAAGCGCGAGAGGACCTCGATGTCCTCCGGACGATCTCTCAAGGGCGGCAGGCAGAGCCTCAGGACACCGATTCGGAAAAAGAGATCCTCACGAAACCGCCCTATTTTCATCTCCCGCTCGAGCAGCCTGTTGGTGGCCGCAATCACCCTGACATCAATCCGCCTGGGCCTGTTCTCTCCCACCCGCCTGACTTCCTTTTCCTGAAGCACTCTCAGGCACTTGGCCTGCATGGCGACTGAGAGGTCACCGATCTCGTCGAGGAAGATGGTTCCACCGTGAGCAGTCTCGAAAATGCCGGGCTTGTCGCGGACGGCCCCCGTAAAAGCGCCTGAGCGGTACCCGAACAACTCGCTCTCAAAGAGGTTCTCGGGAATGGCGCCGCAATTGACGGCCACAAACGGCATCTTTCCGCGCTGCCCGGAGACGTGGACCAGCCTGGCTATGAGCTCCTTGCCGGTTCCGCTCTCTCCTTCAATCAGGACCGGGCTGGAGGTTCGCGCCATTAGCTTTGCCGTGCTTACCGCGCTGCCCATCTCGCGGCTGACATAGATGATTTCGGGATTGTTCATGATGGAACCGCGGGAGAAGGTCTACTCGAGAACCACTTCTCCGTCACCACCCGTTATCTCCCCTACCACCCTGGAGGATCGAGTACACCTTAGTACTTCCGGAAGGGCTGAGTGAGGCGCAACAAGAAGCATGCCCAGGCCCATGTTGAACACCCGGTACATCTCGTCCGCCTCGACGGGACCACGCTCAGCAATAAGCTCGAAAATCTTCGGAACGCGCCACAGCGGTTTCCTTAAAACTGCGGCGCACCCTGGAGGCAAAATCCGGCAGAGGTTGCCTGCGATGCCTCCGCCCGTGATGTGGGCGATGCCCTTGAGCAGGCCCTTTTCCACGAGGGGATACACCTGGTCGAAGTAGTTGGTATGAGGCTTCAAGAGCGCACGGCCCAGGGGGGTCCGCCAGCCCGGTGGACGGTCGGTGACCTTGAAGCGGCTCCTCGCCAGGAGGGATTTTCTCGCCAGGCTGTACCCATTGGTATGCAGCCCGTTCGATGGGAGCCCGACTATGAGGTCACCCTTCCTGATGCGTGAGCCGTCCAGCACTTTTCTCTTTTCGGCAACACCAAGTATGAATCCCACGACATCATACTCGCCCTTCCTGTACACGCCCGGCATCTCGGCTGTCTCGCCGCCTATGAGCTGGATCCCGTGGCCGGCGCACTCGGTGGTAATTCCCTTCATGACCTGGGAAAACACCTTCGCGTCCAACCGGTCAAAGGCGATGTAGTCCATGAAAGCCACGGGGCGGGCCCCGACGCAGAGGATGTCATCCACGCAGTGCGCGACGATGTCCCTGCCGATCCCGGTGTGCGATCCATACGCGGTAGCAACCTGTACCTTGGTACCGACCCCGTCGACGCTCGCTACCACCATGCGGCCCTTCCTGAGCGTGCCCTCGAGTTCGAGGAGGCCGGCGAAGGTGCCGCTTCCGCTCAACTCGCTGTGTTTCTTCAAGTTTCCCTTTATGTTCTTGAGGAGCTTGCCATAGCGGGCGAGGTCAACTCCGGATTGCCCGTAAGTCATCTTCTTCATATCCATCCTCGTGTATTGCACCTTGCGTGCCTGACCAGCATGCAAAGATTGTGCAACCGCATGCGAATAAGGTCAACACAAATCCAGGGAACTGTCACGAAGCTAACAGGGAGGTAAACTGATTGACACTTCACTCATCTTCGAAAGGTGAGATCTCGTACTCGGTCTGTTCCGTCTGGGGCAGCATCTCGACGATCCGGTTACAGGCGTCCAGGGTGGCGTGAACCACCGCCTCCTGCTCATTGCCCTCGTACTGGACGCATCCCGCAAGGCTCTTTACATCCCCTGTGGAAACGTAGTTCGCCAGTACCAGAAGCGTGTCCCGGTCACCCGCCTTGAGCCTGACCACGTCCAGGAGGTCAAATGCTATCTCCTCGCTCACGAGCTTTTCCAGCGCCCTGAAGGTGGCGTTGGCAATAAGCCGGAGGGTTCCTGCCCCTATTGCGACACCGGTCGCCTCTCCGGCAACCTCGAGTCCCCCGCGTTCCAGGACGACCCCACAGCTCCCTCGCCCACCTCCTATCGAGAGACTCACCGAAACCAGCCTGGACCTCACCGCTTTCGCCGGTGCCGGATCCGCAACGGGGGTGGCCCTGGCCGGCAACTGGGCAACGGAGACTTTCCTGTGGTCTATTGCAATGCCGAAGCGGGCCTGCAGAACCGATTCGATGTCACGCACGATCTGCTTGGGCGATCTCTTGGTGCGGGAGACTATGTGTACGGCAGAGATCGAGTTGCCCTTATCGAACTCGATCTTGCACGATTGCACATCCGGAAGCTCGCTTACCGCCTGTCTGATCTCTTCCTGGGGAACACCCCGCTCCTTTGTCAATATAGCCTCCCCACATGGTCCGCAAGCGCCTATGATACCACAAAATGCGGGCTCAAGCAAGCCTTAAGCCTCTGAGAAACCCGGAAACAACGCGCGGTCAGGCCGCGAACCGTGAATTCACAAGTCGGTACCTGATAATCATAAAGAGGCACCTCCCGAGCATTCCACGAGAGTTAGCTCTCTGTTTCGGCTATGCTCGTGTTGAAGGACACAAGAAAGGAGGTGCCTGATGAGATTGTACGTTGGATTGG
>JAUVJV010000307.1 GCA_030592245.1 Candidatus Eiseniibacteriota bacterium | reverse complement strand
GACCCTGGAAGGCGATGCGCATAACAATCTCGGGCTTGCCCTTAAGAATCTCGGCATCTGGGAAGAGGCGGAACGGCACTTCAGGGATGCGATCGACGCCTATGGAAGTCTCGAAAGTGGTGTAAGGGGTCTGCGGGCTTCGCTTAACCTGGCGATTCTCCTCAGGAAACTGGGCAAGATCGGTGAAGCCTGCGAGATATGCAGGGCTGGCCTTAAGAGGTCCGAGCGCCTGGAAGTCCCGATAGGAATCTGCCGCTATTCACTCGAGATGGCCAACTTAAGCGTGATAAAGCGTGATATCGAGGAAGGACGCAAGCATCTGAGAACAGCCCGGGACACCGCCGAGGTGCAAGGTTACCAGCGGGAGCGCATTCTGGCCCACGAGATCGACGGGGATCTGCTTGATCTCAAGGGGGACCCGGAAAGCGCCCTGGACACATACGAGCTGGGGCTCGATCTCTCCCGCGCGCTCGCCCGCGGGGGCGACCTTGAGGCCGAGTTCCTGGGACGTGCCGCCCGGGTCTGTTTGAAGCTGGGTAAGATGACGAGTGCGAGGCACTATGTAGAGCGCGCCCTTAATCTCAATGAAGAAACCCATGATGTCTATGAATATGGATTGTGCCTGCGAACGCTGGGACAACTGGAAATGGCCGAAGGTATTGAGGGGTGCGGGATAGCCCACCTGGAGGAATCGGTTCAGGAACTGGCGCGGTTGTCTCCCTGGTGTCACGATCTTGCAGCCTCCGAAGCCGCCCTCGGCAAGATGCTCCTGTCGACGCCCGGCGCAAACGGCCGGGCGGTTAATCACCTGCTGGTGGCGCGGCGCGTCTATAGCAATCTGGGGATAGGGCGGGCTGTTAAGGATCTGGACCATATGATCTTTTCACATCTTGCTGAGACCAGAGCAGATAATGCGATGAAAGCGGCCTCCTGCAAGAGGGTAGGACCGGATTCCAGGCAGCGTCAGGACCTTACTCATTATGGTATCTTGACCGAAGATGAGCGAATCGCCGGCGACCTGGAACGCTGGGGACCTACGGAGGCCAGAATACTGGTCGAGGGTGAGACCGGGGTGGGGAAGGAGCTTATGGCGAGGGCCCTCCATGCTATGAGCCGCCGGCGGGAAGGGATATTCGTTGCCGTGGATTGTGGGGCGCTGAGCGAGACCCTCGCCGACAGCGAGCTCTTCGGGCATGCGCGCGGGGCATTCACCGGCGCGATGAAGGACCGTGCCGGGCTGATCGAGGCGGCAAACGGCGGTACGCTTTTCCTTGATGAAATCGGAGAGCTCAGCGAGACGCTCCAGGTCAAGCTTCTGCGGGTGCTCGAGGAGAGGGTCGTGCGGCGCGTGGGCGAGAACACCCCGAGACCGGTCGATGTCAGGGTCATCAGTGCGACCGCGCGCGATCTCTGGGAAGAGGTTGAAGCCGGACGATTCAGGCGTGATCTATATTACAGGCTAAAGACAGTACTTATCAGGATTCCGTCGCTCCATGAGCGTCCTCATGATATCCAGCTCCTGCTCGACCACTATTTGAAACGCTACTGTGATGAGCATGGCTCCGGCGCGGAATTCAACCAGGCGGCGAGAACCGCGCTTGCCGGATACGCCTGGCCCGGCAATGTGCGGGAGCTGAGAAACGTGGTGGAGGCACTGGTTCTTTCCAATACTAATGGTGACATGATTGATGCCGGCCGCGTCAGCGAGTTCCTGACCTGCGACCGGTCTGCGAAGCTCAGGGACAGGATTGCCAACCTTGAGCGCGATGAAATCGAACGCGTGTTAAAGGCTTGCGGCGGCAACCGCACCGAGGCGGCGAAAATGCTGGGGATCAGCAGGAAGACCCTCTGGCACAAGCTCAAGCAGATACACTAGTCGAGAGGCACACCGCCCTCAAGCGTTCTATGCCCTCAATCCTTCCATGGCTCGTAGTCCATCTTCGGAAGGCCCGTGTCTCCTTCAGAGCTTGATCGCGCTCTCGATACTCCGGTAGAGCGGCCAGAGTGCGCCCGCGGTGTTGCCAATCAGGGTAAGTATGAGATCCTCTTGGGGGTAGACCGCGGAATGCAGGGCGACCCCGGGATCCGAGCCCACCACGAAGTATTTCCTCACCGAATCGCCGGGCTTATCTATCCAGACGCCGTAGCCGTAGTGGCTGTACGGCGAATCGAGAGATGTGGCAACCTCAGGAGCAAGCATGGCCGCGGCAGCCGGTGCGCGAAGCAGTACGCCATCTTTGAGCGCTCTCCAGAACCTTGTCATGTTCGGTGCCGTGGTGTAAGCCCCGCCGTCGGGGGCTCCCACTATGGGTACGGCGAAGAAATTCGTGCGCCAGGTCCCATTCTCGTTTCCGACATACGCATACGCCGTCCGTTCGGGAAGCTGGTCGGTGGGGAAATAGCCGGAGTCGTCCATTCCCGCCGAGGCAAACACGTGCTTCTCAATGTACTCGGCAAAACTCAGGCCGCTTACCGCCTCAACAACAAGGCCCAGGAGGATATATCCGCCATCATTGTAGTCGAACCTCTCGCCCGGCCGGAATTTCATGGGTTTGTTCTGAAACAGCGGGAGAAAGTCCCCGGGCTTCCTGATCCCGTACATGGGGATATCCCGCCAGAGAGCTTCGTAGTCAGGGTTCACATCCTCCTCGAAGTAGGAAGTTATGCCCGAGGTGTGAGTCAGCAGGTGGTGAATAGTGATGCCCGGGTCATAGTTGGGAAATTCGGCATCAACGCAGGATGCAAGCGGCGTCTCCGGATTTATCTTACCCCGGTCGATCAGCTGGAGCACTGCCGTGCCGGTGAAGACCTTGCATCCGGAGGCGGTCTGGAACCTCGTGTCGACCCGGTTGGGTATGGACTCAGGTCTTATTGCGAGCCCGTATGCGCCCTCGAAAAGGACCTGGCCGGCCCTTGAGAGTTGCACCACTCCGGAGAAGGGCTCCGGCTCGCTCTGGGCTTCTATACACTCTTCAATCGCGCTGCCGCCGGTCCACTCAAAACCACTTTGCACAGTCTTGCTCCTTACTGTCCTTTCTCTTCCACAACGGATGGGCCTCCTCAAGCCCCGTAACGGCCCGGATTCGGGTAGCCGCGTAACATCGTGGGTAACATGGTAACACATTTGGAGCACCCCTGGTGAGGCGAGCGACTTCCGGTTTCGAAATCCGTCCTGCGGCCGCCGGGGCTTCTGATTTTGAACCAATGACTTACGCGGAAGGCAGGCAGGATGCGCAGATTTCTGAAGAACTGCTTCCTGCTGGCCCTGTTCTTGCTATTACATATGAGCAGGGGCGAGCTCTGACGAAGGTGTCAGAGAAACTTCACCTTGGATTGGGAGGGAGAGGAGATGTTCCAGGAAACAGCCGTCGGGCCTGTGACCTCAGAAACCCGCACAGCATTTCCACAGATCTCTGCCCATCTGGCCCAAAGCGGCCTTCGGGAGTGTGTAGCAGGACCAACTGCTCTGGCTCCAGCATCCCTTGCTGTCTGTACCTGGGATCTCTCTCCTTTACCCGCCTTCGTGTTCCCTCAAGATAGGTTTGCCGTCAAGTATGCCGACAACCCATCCGGGGTGAAGTGCAGCTGGAGCTGGAATGGTGGCCCGTGTGCAGGGAGCAAACAGGTCAGTTGCTCCGGGGGGTCCGAAGAGGGCTAGGGCGCCTGTCCGACACTGGTGGCGTACACTTCCCGGTGTGCGCCACCAACTCTTTTTTGTGGAACGCCTTGGGGTGCCGTGCTCCGCCTATGGCTTTACCATTTGCTGCCGGTGGCCCCATGTTCCATGTCGCATTATGCTGGAACAGTTCCGCGCGATAGCTGTTAGAATACACAGCACGCTGAACCTCATTCCCTGGAAGGAGAACCACGATGCGCTGGTCCAGAACCTTAACTATCCTGTTTACGCTGGCGACCTTTGTTCTTACTCCGCTGGTCTGTCATGGCCAGGAGCCCGGGACCCCGGAGGTCGACACCACGCGAGAACTCTCTTCCG
>JAUVJV010000286.1 GCA_030592245.1 Candidatus Eiseniibacteriota bacterium | reverse complement strand
ACAATATCACCAATGACCTGGTCATAGGATTGAGAACCCCCTTCGGCCAGGCGGAGAGCATCAAGGTCAATCACGGATGCGCGATTCCCTCGTCGGCAGACCAGGGCATCGTGGACGTACCCGGAGTGCATCACAGGAAGACCAGGCAGATATCCGGAAAGGTGGTGGCCCAGATCATCGGTCCCCGCCTGGAAGAGATACTCTACCTGGTCAAGGGAGTGCTCACCAAGAGCGAGTATTACGAGACCCTGGGCGCCGGTGTCGTCCTGACCGGGGGGACGTCCCTGATCGTCGGAATCGAAGATCTGGCCGAGGACATTCTCTCGATGCCGGCCCGGGTGGGGGTGCCGGAGCGCGTGGGCGGCCTTACCGAATACGTAAAAGATCCAAAAATGTCAACAGGCGTGGGGCTTCTGCACTACGCAGGAAATACACTCGTGAAAGGAGGTGTTCCCTCACTCGAGCAGCACGTGAGAATTGGAAACGTCTTTGGAAAAGTAAGAAGATGGGTTAGCGCGGCATTCTAGAAACAGGGGTGATGCAGATGATTCAGTTCGAAATCGAAAGCGTGGGAAACGCGAAGATGAAGGTGATCGGCGTTGGAGGTGCAGGGGGCAATGCCGTGAACCGGATGATCTTCTCCAACCTGCAAGGTGTTGAGTTTGTTGCCGTCAACACCGACTGCCAGGCCTTGAACAGGTCTTCGGCGCCGACCAAGATCCAGATCGGCAGCCGCATAACCAAGGGCCTGGGTTCGGGGGGAGATCCGGAGATCGGCAGAAGATCGGCAGAGGAGGACCGGGACGTCTTGAGTGAAATCGTGGACGGCGCCGACATGGTCTTCATCACGGCCGGCATGGGTGGCGGCACCGGTACGGGGGCCAGTCCCATCGTCGCCGAGATCGCGAAGGGCTCGGGAGCCCTGACCGTCGCGATCGTCACCAGGCCCTTCATCTTCGAGGGGAACGCACGGATCAATCAGGCTAATGATGGTGTCGCCGAGCTCAAGCGGCAGGTGGACACGGTAATAGCGATACCCAACCAGAAGCTTCTTCAAGTGGTTGCCAAAGACACTCCGCTCTTAGATGCATTCGGCACGGCCGATGAGGTGCTGCTCAAGGCCACCAGGGGGATCTCCGACTTAATTACCAGGCCGGGTGAAATCAATCTGGACTTTGCAGACGTAAGAACGATAATGTCTGAGATGGGTGACGCTCTGATGGGAACCGGTTGTGCGTCCGGGGAGGACAGGGCCAAGGAAGCTGCCAATAGGGCGCTCCGCAGTCCGCTGCTGGACGATGTCTCTATCGCCGGGGCGAAGGGTCTTCTCATCAACGTGACGGGCGGGCCGTCGATGACGCTCAATGATGTCTCCGAGGCTGCAAACACGGTCTATGAAGCGGCGGGCTCGGATGCCAATGTCATCTTTGGAACGGCCATAGACGAAGCCTTGAGCGACGAGGTCAGAGTCACGGTCATCGCCACGGGCATAGGCAAGCGGAATACCGAGATGGAGGAGAAAGTGGTCGAGAGGGAGGAAGCCCCTCACATCAGGCGTACCTTCGTCCAGCGGACTTTCAGGAAGAGGGATATCCCTGAGGTCGAAGGTGAGCCCAGAGTCTCATTGGGGCCCTGTCTCGACGTTGATTATGATACGCCCGCCTTCATGCGGAGGCATAGTGAGTAAGGAGTCTGAAAATGTCACTCCTTGACAGGGTTTTCGGCGGAAAAAAGGATGATCACTATGTAAAGGGCATGGAGTACTACAGCAGCGGGCAATACCAGGAAGCCATCGATGAATTCGAACAGGTGATCAGCGGGACAAAGGACACCAAGAACCCCTATTACAATCTGGGAGTCTTCTACGCCGCGAGGGCCAGGGCAAGCATCGGCCTGCTCCTCTACAAGGAAGGCAAGTATGATGAAGCTCTCAGTGAGTTCGAAAGAGCCCTCGAGGTGAACCCGGAGTATCCCGACCTGCATTATTATCTCGGGATGGTCTATGAGAACCTCGGGCGTTTCGAACATGCCGCGCAGGAGTTCAAGGAAGCCGCCCGCATCAACCCCGAATACATCGAGGCGCGCTGCCACCTGGCCGTGTGTCTCCACGAGGTTGGAGACAAGGTGGAGGCCCGGTCGCATCTTAGAAGGGCGATCGACGACGGGCTCGAGGTCGAGAACCTGCCCTCCCACCCCGTTTCCGGAAGATATCACGTGCAGACTCTGGATTCGATGCTGACCGATCTTAAGGGCACGCTCGCCGAACGCAGGGAGGCGCATGAGCATATCGACCGGGGAGTCGAGGCCTACAACCGGGGCGACCTACTTGGCGCCATGGCGGAGTTCGAGCAGGCCCGCGAGAAGAAGCCGACCTGGGCCGACATCAGGGTGAAGCTTGCGATCGTGTACCTGGAAGATGACAAGCCCGACAGCGCCATCGCCGAGCTTAACAATGCGCTCGAGATCAACCCGAGGTATGTAGATGCCCTTTTCTATCTGGGCAATGCCTACATGGTAGAGGGTAACTATCCCTCGGCCCTCGGCCATCTCGACAAGGCGCGCGAGCTTGCTCCCAATTATCCTGATATTCATTGCTGCATAGGACTGAGCCAGTTCAAGATGGGGAGGATAGAGGAGGCCCTCGCGGAATTCCGGGAAGCCTTAAGAATCATGCCCGACTATGCGCGGGCCCGGTACTACAGCGCCGTATGCCTGTTCTTCCTGGACCGTCCGGATGAGGCTAAGCGCGAGCTGGAAGGGGCGCTGTCGATTGATTCCAGCATCGAACAGGAGATGGGTCTTGCAGGGCATTTCATGCTGGGCGTCGGCGATTATGACAATGCTCTTGCCATTCTTGAACGAATGGACTTCGGTGACGTACCCACGGCGCCGGTCTTCTCAACCCTGGGAACGGCCTACTTGAGGAAAGGTGACTTGCGAACGGCGGAGGACCTGTTCCACAGGGCAACTGACATCGAACCCGGCTACACGGACGCCCTGATTCATCTCGGGGAGATTAAGATCCGGCAGGAGAATCTCGAAGAGGCCATCCCCTATTTCGAGCAGGCCCGGGACGTCTCTCCCGGTTTCGCGGATGTGCGGTACAAGCTTGGTGCCGTCTATCTGACCGTGGAGCGGGTCGCGGAGGCCATTGCGGAGTTCACCGAGGCCACGAAGATCAACGCCAACTTCGTGGATGCCAAGATCGCGCTCAGTTTCGCATTCAGGCGCGCGGGACGTGAGCAGGAAGCTCTGCAGGAGATCGACGAAGTACTCGCCATCGATCCCGGCAATGTCATAGCGCTTGCGGAACGAAAGGGATTCAAGGTCGACAGGCCCACAACCGGCAAGCAGGGTGGCCAGGAGTAACCGACAGCTGTCCCGAGAGGACGGCCGGCTCGGGCTGTCCGCCGTCCTTGTATATCCCAATACCCGCGATGTTGCCCTCGCCAGCCTGGGCTATCTTAAGGTTCATCAACTCCTGAAGATGCGACTTCGCCTCGCCGACATGTCCTATCTGCCCGGTCCGGGCGACCCCGTCTTATCTCCAAGGAAACAACTTCTCCTGGGTGAGGCAACGCAAGATCCGGTCAGTCAGTTCGACATAGTGGCCTTCTCCGTCTCCTATGAGAATGACTATGTCCACGTGGCCGAGCTCCTCTTAAAGGCCGGACTTCCCCCGCTTGCCGCCGACCGCGGCGAGGAATTTCCGCTCGTGATCTGCGGGGGTTTCACCATGTCGTTGAACCCGCTCCCGGTAGCCGATCTTGCCGACGTCGGGGTGGTGGGGGAGTTCGAGGTGGTGGCCGACCGCCTGCTTGAGGGAATCGAGGAATGCAGGCTCGGCGGCATTCCCAGGCAGGAGATGCTCAAGCGTCTCGCCTTGATCGACGGCATCTACGTCCCATCAATGGGTGAGCACTCCGTTAGGCGGGTATGGTGCGAGGCCGACCGAATTGCTGATCTCGACCGGAGCGCCGGTCTCACCGGGGCCGACGACCTCGCCGGCACTGATGCGCCGCACGGGGATTCGCCCCGCAGCGGAGTTGCCCGCCGCGGCGCCTCCGGCCGTGAAATCCCCCGCCGGGATGCTTCCAGTAGCAGTCCCGGCTCCCACTTCGGTGACATGTTCCTTGT
>JAUVJV010000293.1 GCA_030592245.1 Candidatus Eiseniibacteriota bacterium | reverse complement strand
ATTGCCGCCAGCCCGAGGAGGGCCGAGCTCGCCAGCGGCACCTTGCCATGCTCCCCCGAGTCGATATGTGTCAGAAGCGCGGCCGTGAGTAGAAACGCGAACATGGTGGTTTCGAGACTGCCGAATGCCCAGACGGCAACCGGCGGGCTCACGGCGATCAAAGCCGCCGGGAGCAGCCGCTGCCATGATCGACGCAGGTAAATCCGGCCATAGTGCGAATAGACCATGAGCATCGTGAGAACGGCGAATCCGAAGCACAGCGTCTTCGCAAGGCCTACCGGATCCAGCCCCAGTTTCATGCCGAGCGCAATCAGCATTACCCAGAGAAAGTTGGTGTAGCCCTCGACTCGCTCACCGGGATTGAAGACCAGTCCTTCGCCTTCAACGAAGTTCCGGGCATAGTTGAATGAAATGTAGGCATCATCGACCACGTAGTCATAGAACCGGGCATGCATGAAAAGCACGGCGGCAAGGAGGGCGATCACCAGCAGGGCGATGGCAGGCCAGCGCTTCGCGGCCTCTTGAGGACTCACGCGCTCGTTTGCAGATGACATCATAAGGTCACGCCTCTCGCTTCGCCCACGTTTGGAGCAGGCCTTTAGGCAGTTGCCATAATCTCTAGTTACCGCAAACTATGCCCACGTGTCAACCACACCGCGCAGGCAAGATCTTAACCCGCGGTTGCCGAACCGCTCCGCTCACTGGACGCCAGGACGGGCATAAGGCCGTTCTGGACAGCGTTCTGGAGTGACAGCTTGACACGGGGTGGCAGGGAAGTAATCTGACGATAAGCGCCGTTTTACATCTAAAGATTGAGACCGAGTCAATACAGGTATCGGGGCACTGACAGGCAGAGGGGGTATGAAGGTGGCCGGAATAGCAGCGGATATTACAGAACTCATCGGAAACACTCCCATGGTGAAGCTCAACCGGGTGACAAAGGGGCTGGCTGCCACGGTTGTAGGCAAGCTTGAATCATTCAATCCTCTTTCGAGCGTGAAGGACAGGACCGGAGCGAACATGATCAGGGCAGCGGAAGAGGCCGGCCTGATCAAGGATGATACGATAATCCTCGAGCCGACCAGTGGCAATACGGGCATAGCCCTGGCCTTCGTGTGCGCTGCGCGAGGATACAGGCTTACCATCACGATGCCCGACAGCATGAGCCTTGAACGCAGAAAACTGCTCCAGGCGTTCGGGGCGGCCCTGGTTCTTACTCCCGGCAGCGAAGGCATGAACGGGGCGATAAAAAGGGCCGAGCAGATGGCTGCGGAGGATAAGCGGTATTTCATTCCGCAGCAATTCAAGAACCCGGCCAACCCGGAGATTCACAGGCAGACTACCGCCGAGGAGATCTGGAAGGATACCGGTGGCGCAGTGGATATCCTGGTTGCTGGTGTCGGGACAGGTGGGACGGTCACCGGCATCACAGGCGTGCTCAAGCAGAGAAAGCCTGAGCTCAAGGCAATTGCGGTTGAGCCTGAGGATTCGCCTGTTCTCTCTGGCGGCAAGCCGGGTCCGCACAAGATCCAGGGGATTGGGGCCGGGTTTGTCCCCGGCGTCCTCAAGCCGGAACTTCTGGATGAGATCATAAAGGTGAGCAATGAGGATGCTGCAGAGACAGCCAGGAGGCTGGCGAAGGAGGAAGGGTTGCTGGTCGGCATCTCCTCCGGGGCGGCCGTCTGGGCAGCCCTTGAGGTGGCGGGGAGGAAGGAAAACGAGGGCAAGATGATCGTGGTGGTCCTTCCTGACACGGGTGAACGGTATCTTTCCACGGAGCTATTCGGGAATACGGAGTAACAAGTACGGAGTAGCGAATCCGGAGTGGCGGCGAGGGCAGTCAGGGCCCGCCGCGTCCCCCATCATTAGCCGGCGGGATGGAGCCCGTCGGCTTTCTTGTTGACCTTGACGCTTCATGGGAGGTGTTATATAGTGCAACCAATATAGACGGGCGGCGCTTGCCTCTATCATCGGGTTTCTGTGCGCGACGCCCTCTGGTGCAGCGTTGGGGTTCCATCCCCGGCGGCAGTCGGTCAGGTCGAGAATAAGAGGTGCGCTGGACTTGAAAGAAGTAATCGAGAGGATCCTTCAGGCCGAGCAGGACGCCAAGCAGATGGTGCGGGACGCCCGCGAGGAAGCAAGGCGATTAATCCAGGACGCGCGCAGTTCCTGCCACGAAATCGTGGAGAGGGCGCGTGAGGACGCGCGGCTGGAGGGTCAGGAACTTCTCGAGAAGGCCAGGCAGGACGCTGCTGAGGAGCGGCAGCGCATCCTGGACGATGCCGGGACACGGGCCGATCTCATTGGCCAGAGTGCGAGTATCGAGGATTCGCCTGTCATCACCCGGGCCGTGCACAGGCTCTGTGGTCTCAAAGAATGAGATCCCTCGCCAGATATGCAGCCACAAACGCTCTGACCCGAACCATGCTCTCAGAGCTCCTTTCCAGGAGCGACTTCGACCACATCCTGCGCAGCGAAACCCTGGACGGCGCATGGCTGGCCCTGCGCAAGACCACCTACGGCGAATGGACGCAGGGAGACCCGCCCTCCGACAGTGCGGGGGTGGAGAAGGTGCTTCGCGAGGTAACAGCTTCCCGTTTCAAGAGGGCGATCCGGTCGCTTCGCGGTGCGCCCCGTGATGTCGCCACCATACTCCTGTCGCGCTGGGACATCGATAATCTCGAGTTCGCTCTCAGGATCTGGCACGGCAGGGACAACACGCTTCAGAAGTATCTGACCTACCCGACCTTTGCCGATGATGTCCACGTCTATGACATAGTCGAATCCGAGACACTTGAAGAAATCGCCCTGATCTTGAGCCATACTCCATACTTCGAACCCGTGAGGGCGAGCCTCCGGGCCTACAGGGAGAAGAAAGCAATCTATGTCGTGGAGATGGCCCTGGAGCGGGACTACTATGCCAGGCTGCTTAGCGCGGTGCGCGATCTCGGCGGCACCGACGCTTCCCAGGCACAGAAGGTCATAGGTGCCGAGATCGACATGATCAACCTGTCCTGGCTCGCCCGTATGGTTGACTACTACGGGATCAAAGCCGCGGAATTCCATGAGTATGTGATCCCCGGGCCATCGGAGGTCTCGAGAAGGCTCGCCGACCCGGGCCTATCCGATCAGGATATCGAGGATATCCGCGGTGACCTCCAGGGCGGCAGGTCCGCTAAGGAAGGTGAGGGATTCTCCCAGCTTGAGGGCGTCGCCCTCATGGAAGGCCTGGTAAGGGAAATGGCTGTAGATGCCGCGCACCGTTCGCTGGCTGGATATCCTTTCAGCATAGGTTGCGTGTTCGCATTCTATCTGTTGAAACGGCTTGAGTTCATGAATCTCCAGACGGTCTTTGTTGCCAAGTCGATCGGCCCCGCGGCCGGTGACGTGGGCTCAAGACTCTATGGTCTGAGGTGAGGCGCGCATGTTTGTAGCCGAGAAAATGAACCGGATCAGCGTCCTCATCATGAAGGAGGACATGGAAGCCGTCATCGAGGAGATCGCCAGGAGCGGCGTGCTTCACCTGACCAGGATCGAGGAGATGGATGCCTGGGCCGACAGTCTGAATGACGTCGGCGTCAGCACGCTGTCGGCAGGATACTCCAAGCGCATGCGCAGGATCAATGACCTGATCCAGGAGATCTCCCCCAAGGATCTCGGCAGAGAGTCGAGTGGTGGTGAAGAGATCGGTCTTCTCGACCTGCGGGGAGTCGACAAGGAAATCGACAGGATCGAGAAGGAAATCGAACCGGCTATCGCCTCCAGGCGGGCCTTGAACGAAAGGCTGGCCGAGCTTAAGAGCCTTCAGGGTCAAATCGATTCGCTGGTCCCGACCGGCATGCCGATCGCCGGCCTGATGCACTCCAGTCTTCTTTCGACTGCCATAGGTGTGATTGAGGAGTCGAAGCTCGAAGATGTCAGGAAGATCCTGTCCTCGGTCCCTTCGGTTGTCCTGCCGTACGGGCAGGAAGGGAAGAGCGTCAGTATCGTTGGCGTGGTCCTCAGGCGGGACAAGACCCGGCTGGACAGCGCGCTCAACCAGGCAGGCTTCACAGAGTCCCGCCTGCCGGCGGACCTGAGCGAAGTAT
>JAUVJV010000421.1 GCA_030592245.1 Candidatus Eiseniibacteriota bacterium | reverse complement strand
GTTAAATCTCTTTCCGATCTCGCGTATGGTGGGAGGGAGGCCGCTGAGGTCTATTTCAGCCTTGATATACTCGTAGATGCACTGTTTTTTCTGCATGGATCCAGGGTACTGCACAAATGTGCAGTAGTCAAGGAGAAAGTTCAAGGCTGGGCAAAATACATATTTCCTTAGCTATTTGATGGCCGTGGAGCGAGGCATTTCGAGACTGTCCAGTTTTTTGTGTAAACGACTCATTACCTACTCCGGGATCCTTCCTTCGAACACGACCGAGAAGTGGTTGAGAGCTGCCACCCAGTCCCTGATCGGCCGTTTCCATCTCGTCGATATCCGCTCGATCGCAAGGTAGAGGACCTTGCCGATCGCCGGCGGATAGGAGAAGAACGGAATGATATGTGTCCAGTTCGACCGCCATGACCTGGCAATCGTCAGTTGCCGGCCGACCCTTCGGTGGAATTCGACATATTTATCCTTTACACACGGACAAATATGGTCGATAATGTCCGTGAAGGAAGGACAAATGCGAGAACTGATCCGACAGAAAATCGTGGACTCCCTGGCGGCACCGCTGCCTGAGTTTACGCGCCGGGACATCCGCCTGCCGGGGGTGCGCGGCAAAGCCGTCGCAGTAATAGGGATGCGGCGCACAGGCAAAACGACGTTTCTCTGGCAGGTGGTAGCTGATCGTTTGGCCAGGGGAAATGCGCGACAGGGTCTACTCTATTTCAGCCTCGAGGATGAGCGTCTTGCGGGTATCACCGGACGTGACCTGGGGCTTGTGGTGGAGGAATACTATCGCCTGTACCCTGAGTGGCGCGACCGAAGACGTGCCGTCTTCCTTCTGGACGAGATTCAGAATGTGCCCAATTGGGAGGCTTTCGCGCGCAGGCTACTTGACACCGAGCGGATCGAGCTGTTTCTCTCCGGTTCATCAGCGCGCCTGTTGAGCCGCGAGGTAGCCACAAGCATGCGGGGGCGGGCGATGGAGGTGCTGGTTCATCCTTTCAGTTTCCGTGAGTATCTGCGGCATTCCGGGCGCGAACCCGAGCATGACCCACGGCGGCTTCCCAAAGCAGCCAGGTCCGCCCTCGACAAGGCGTTCCGGGAATACCTCACCGAGGGTGGCTTTCCAGAGGCGCAGGGTCTCATTGTCCGGGACCGCTTCGGGCTGCTGCGAGGTTATGTTGATGTAGCGCTCCTCCGGGACGTGGTGGAGCGCCACGGTGTCTCACAGCCTGTGGCGCTTCGTTGGATGGCGCGACACTTGCTGGCCAACCCCGCGGGATCTTTCAGCGTCAATAAGTTTCACAAGGATCTGAAATCCCAAGGCATCTCGATCGGCAAAGACACGCTCCACTCCTACCTGGCATGGTTGGAGGATGCTTTCCTCATAAGAACGGTTTCGCTTGCTTCCAGATCCGAGCGGCGGCGGATGGTAAACCCACGCAAAGCCTATCCGGTCGATCCGGGACTGATCCCGGTGTTCGACCGCTCAGGCGGGGCCGGCCGGGGGCACGCTCTCGAATCCCTCGTGTACCTGGAGCTCGAGCGGCGCGGTGCCGAGATAGCCTATGTGCGCACGCAGGATGGATTCGAGGTTGACTTCCTGGCTCACTATCCGGGTGGCAGGCAGGAGCTCCTGCAGGTCTGTGCCGACCTGGATTCGCCTGCTACCCGTGAGCGGGAGGTCCGTGCCCTCATGCAGGCTGCAAGGGAACATCCGAGAGCAGGTCTCAATGTGATTGTCCTTCAGCCGGAAACGGCGGGAGAGATGCCGCGGCAAGTGGCCTTGCACTGGGCCCCTGCATGGCTTCTGGCAGAGAAAGCCGGATGAGATCAAGGAACTCCTGATACACCAGCTGGGGCACCTCATGGCAGAACTGCCCGAGCTTGCTGAAATGTGGGTAGTGAGTCAGCCAGCCGAGGATCCTGCTGAACCTCGCTGCCCGTCCGGCAAGTGACCTGTCAACAATGATAAACGGCGTCCTCTCGGCATCGAATATATCAATGCACTCCGTTCTCTGATGATCCACCACTCTTTGAATCTCAGTGACAGTGACGAACGCCCGGCTCTGATACTCCATCATCAAGGCCTCATCCGGCCTCAATCCGGCCCAGCCATCGGCCTCCCACCTGTTGGCCAGGGTCTTCCCGTCACCACCCCGTTTAACAAGGAGGCAATGAAGAACCGCCAGATAGGCTGATCCACGCCAATCCTCCCGACTGGATGCCCCACCAGCGGGAAAGCAGTTCAGGACCGATTGGAACTGAAACTCGCCTACCTCACTCATGACCCGCCTGGCTATCTTGAGTGCCAGGGCGTCATTCAGATTCAACCACAAGTTATAACCGGCGATACCAAAGGGGTAGAACTCACAATCCACAGGGCATCCGAAGTCAGTTCCTCTCTTGGAACCACAGCAACGTGTGCAGATGTAAGCCTCTATGGCCGGACAGCGACGCCTGGCCCGCCTACCACAAACCTTACAAATGGACTTGATAGTCATACTACCCCCTGCTGCATAAGACCGGTCCGGCACACCTTACACCCCCTCACTCCTCCTTGCCCAGCCCTTCTGCGGCGGCGTCCCGGGGACGTGATCCATCCACTCGGGCCAGGGCTACCGGTACACCTCCGTTGCCTCCGGGTGATGGTCCAGACCAAGCATAACAGCGATAACCTTCGCTTGGAATGCTCGGGAGGCGCCTCCGAATGATTATCAGGTCAGTTGGACTAAAGCCCTTCCATTCTCAAGCCGAAAGGATATGTAGACATTTGTCTTGACATATACGACAGATGTCTGTAACAT
>JAUVJV010000437.1 GCA_030592245.1 Candidatus Eiseniibacteriota bacterium | reverse complement strand
TCTTGCCCTCGCGCTTTCCGCGGCGCTCATGCTTTACAGCAAGTACCACGGCATACTCGTCATAGTTTTCACGCTTGCCGCTGTTCCCGGCCTGATGCGGAGAAAGAGCTTCTGGGCCGGCGCTGTGCTCACCGTGCTGCTCTTCCTGCCGCATCTTGTGTGGCAGGCCCAGCACGATTTCGTTTCCGTGAGGTTCCAGCTGAGCCGCGCCCCGGATTGGTTAGACATGGGTCTCATACTGGAGTATATCGTGGGGCAGGTGGGATCGGCCGGCCTGCTTTCCGGTCTTATCCTGCTCTACGTGCTGATCCTTAAGTTCCGCTCGGCGGACGCCTTCGAACGGGTGCTTAAGTTTAACTCGGTCGGCATCCTGGCCTTTTTTCTTGCGATGTCGCTCAAGGGCAAGGTCGAGGCCAACTGGACGCAGGTCGCATTCATTCCGCTCGCCATTATCGGGCATAGCTACCTTCAGCGAACCCGGGGATTGAGAAAGTGGACCATGTGGCTGGCCCTGATACCGATTGCCGCGATTATCGCCGTTAAGCTCATCTTCGTGTTTCCGCCGGATGACTCGCGCAGCTTAAGGCGGGCTTATGAATTCCATGATTGGGAGAAGATCACGCTTACGATCGCAAGGTATGCCGGGGACATGCCGGTGGTGGCAAACACATATCCGCATGCTGCCTCGATTTCCTTTTACTCGGGACAGGTTGTGCCGGCTCTTAACCTGCACTCGAGGGATAACCAGTTCACCCTCTGGAACCTCGAGAGCGACCTTCTCGACAGGGAAGTGTGCCTGGTGAGCAATTTCGAGATTCCGGGGGCCTATGAGATGGAGCTCAGACAGGGAGACCGGCTGTATCTCCTAAGGGGCCTTACCGTGGCGGAGATCAAACGCCGGTTCGAGCGATAAGCGATGACTGATAACGGACAATCATCAAGGGAGGGCACCGATGGGACATAATCAGGGCGGAGCAGGACAACTCATGCCGACCGGCTGGTTGCGGGCCGGCACGGCTCCCAATGACTATCACATGGGGATCGACAGGGAAGAGAGCCATAGTGGGGGCTCGAGCGGCTACGTGATGGCGAAAGTTGAGAAGTCACAGGGTTTCGGAACCCTGATGCAGGCCTTCAAGGCCGACAACTATATCGGCAAGCGTATCCGGCTTTCGGGTTATGTCAAGGTGGAGGATGTACAGGTCTGGGCGGGCCTCTGGATGCGGGTCGACGGACAAAGCGGGGTGTCCCTGGCATTCGATAATATGCAGGACAGGCCGGTCCGGGGAACCGAGGACTGGCAGCGCTACGAGATCGTGCTGGATGTGCCGGAGGGAAGCGTCAACATAGCTTTCGGTTTCCTTCTAGCGGGGCCCGGTACTGCCTGGGCTGACGATTTTGCGCTCGAGGTCGTGGGCGCCGATATTCCCGTCACCGACATGAGAAAGAAAATGAAGCCGCTTCCGGACGAGCCCGTCAACCTCGGCTTCGACTCCTGAAGCGGAGGCATGAAGATGGAGATGCGTGAACAGGCCTGGAACCACCCGTCCCGGAGACCCTACCGCCTGATCATCCTCCTGGTGGTCTCCTTCATGATCTTCGGCAGCTACTTCGCCTATGACAGCATCGGCGCCATCGAGGACTACCTGATGGAGTCGATGGGTGTGGGACAGCGTGACATCGGCGCCATGTACTCTCTGTATAGCTGGGGCGCCATCTTCACTCTGCTCGCGGCCGGCTGGCTGATCGATCGCTTCGGTACCAGGCGCTCGAGTCTTATCTTCTCAGGCGTAATCACGCTGGGCGCTGTGGTAGTGGCCCTGGCCCCGGATGCCAGGACGCTCCTGGCGGGACGCTTCATATTCGGTGCGGGCTCCGAGGCTCTTATCGTGACCCAGAGCGCGATCCTTGCTCGCTGGTTCAAGGGTAAGGAGCTTGCCTTCGCCTTCGGCGCCGCGCTTGCGATCATGCGGCTGGGGACGCTGTTCTCATTCAATACCGAGGCCCTGATAGCCGAGATGCTCGGAGCTTCGGCAGCGCTCTGGGTGGCCGCGGGCCTGTGCCTGGCAAGTGCGCTTTCAGCCCTGATCTATGTTGCCATGGACCGCTATGCGGAGCCGGTTATCGGCCTCTACGAGGAGGCTGCGGGCGACCGTATCGTCTGGGGAGACATCTTCAAGTTCAAGAAGTCCTACTGGTATCTCACCGTGCTGTGCGTGTGCTTTTACTCGGCGATATTTCCCTTCACGGCCCTTTCCACCAACTTCTTTCACGAAAAATGGGGGCTGCCCCTGGTGGTAGTTTCCGATGGAGGCTTCCTGGCGGCCATCTTTGAGAATTTCCGTCACATGTTCACGACAGCGCCCGGGACCACTTCGATCATCACATTCGCGTCTATGTGTTTCGCGCCTTTCGCCGGAGCCCTTATCGACCGGATCGGCCGGCGTGCATCGATAATGATTTTAGGCTGCATCCTGATGGTGGTCTCCTATGTCGTCCTGGCATTCAGCCATATTGCTCCCGCGATGCCCATGATTGTACTGGGCGGGGCCTTTATCCTGGTTCCTGCGGCGCTTTGGCCCGCGGTGCCGCTTCTTGTCAAACAGAACAGGCTCGGGACCGCCTTCGGGGTGATGACCCTCGTGCAGAACGTGGGCCTGATGGCATTTCCCTGGCTCAATGGACTCT
>JAUVJV010000345.1 GCA_030592245.1 Candidatus Eiseniibacteriota bacterium | reverse complement strand
TTGCAGAAAAGACCGAGTTCATGTCGGGGCCCGGGGCTGCGTTTGAGGAACTGGTAAGGCTGTCCGACGGGGTGGAGCTCAAGCTCCGCGCCCGTAGCGGCATCTGGGTGGAGGCCCAACTACCCACGGGCGAGGTCGGCTGGGTTCGCGAAGGCGACCTCGAGCCCATATAGACGCAGGCTCCGCGCGGCCACCGCAACCGGGACCGCGGCCACCGCAACCGGGCCCATGGCCACCGCAGCAGCGACCGCAAGTGATTCCGCAGTATCGCCACCTGCCGAAATGATAACTCACACCCTCGTCTTTGCAGACTTTTCCCGATTGACCGTGCGCGCGTCACTCTGGTATACATGGGTGGGGCACAGGGCAGGCGAAGTGTCTGGTTCTGAGGCCTGAATCGGCGCGTAATGTGTTGGGATGGGTTTGGCATGAACGACTTTGAGCAGCGCATTGCCACCTGCGATCAGGAGGGCCAGGATGATATGCGTGGAGAATGGATATGTGGCTATCAGTCTGAAAGGAGGTCAGATGCTATGAAGTGTATTGTCATCACCCTTTTACTTGCGTTTCTGCTCGGCTCGGGTCTGGCACACGCCCAGGCAGTGTTGGGGCCCTGCGGACAGCCGGAGAGCCAGGAGGAAAAGGGAGGTGAGCAGGTCGGCCAGGTCACCTATGCCCAGAAGGTGATTGAGGCCAACCGTGTTCCCCTGCCCGGAGAGCGTGCAATCGATTTCGAGCTCACCGCCGTGGTGGGCGATGAGATCAAGAAGGTGAAGTTGTCGGATTACCAGGGTATGTATCGTATCCTGTGTTTCTACCCGGCCGACTTCACCTTCGTGTGACCCACTGAAATCTCCGCAGTTGCGGGGAAATACGATGAACTCAAGAAGTTGAATGTGGAAGTGATATCAGTCAGTACCGATACAGAGTTCTCCCACTGGATGTGGAAGCAGACCTCTCCCACGATCAAGTTTGTTGACTTCCCGATGGCGTCCGATCCGAGCGGCGAGGTTGCGCGTGCCTACGGCGTATGGCAGAGGTCCAATGGACTCAATAAGCGGGGCCGCTTCATCATCGACCCCGATGGCGTGATCCGCGCGGTGGAGATCCTGCACACACCCGTTGGCCGCAATGTCGATGAGCTCATACGCCAGATCAAGGCGATGCAAGCTGTGACCGAGAACCCGGGCATGGCCGCCCCGGCAGGCTGGCAGCCCGGAGATGACCTGATTGAAACGGGGAAGGAGTTCATAGGCAAGTACTAGACTTACCGGAGCGTGGCGCATAGCAGATCGTCGTACAGGTAGGAAACCAGCGGGCACTTGACCCCCCGGGGCTTCATGCCTCATAATCATTTGCCACGGGCTCGATGCATGGCCTTGGGGGGGACAACTCATTGAAGATCACCCATTTGTCCTGTTCCTTACCTCCCTGGAAGGGCATAAGGAAGCTAAGGCGCCGGGCGAGTGCCAGTTTCCATTGTGTCATCGGTTCTCCCGCACTTCCAGTTTTCGGTCCGGGCGGTCCGTATCTCACCCGGGTTCTCTTGCCCCCTATACCATAATCGGAGCCTTCCCGCCACCATGGATAGAGCGGTCATAGGGGTTCGGAACTTTTCCGTTTCAAATGCCCCGGTCTTCACTTAGAATACGGGATAATGGTTGCCGATGCTTTTGCGGAAAGGCGCCTGCAAGGTCGTGAGATCATGTCCGGTATCTTTACTTGGCGAAAACTGAGGAAGGTCAGGTTCCGTATCCTGTGGCTTCTCTTCGAGCGCAGGAACCGTAGCAGAGACTTTCCGGTTGATCGGGTGGAAGTTGACCTTGATCAGATAAACCCTTACGATGCCGGCCATCCGCCCGGGTGGGCTGACGAGAGTCACACACTGGGCATTGAGATCGTAAAGGGCTTTATCAGAGAGGGAAAGCGGATCCTGCCCTTGTTGATCAGGGACTTCAGCATCGACTCGGACCCTGAGCGTTGCGGTAGGGCCTTCAATGAATCCGCGGGCCTTCCGCTCGTCTACAGGTACCAGAGACTGGACGGGTTCAAGCGGTATATGGCGCATAAGGAACTGGGGTACGACAGAGTCGAGTGCATCCTCGACAATGAATCGTTCCCCGGAGGACAGCACGGAATGGACTTCATTGAGGAATCACGGCGGGAGTCCGATCTGGAATACGCTTTCATACAGCGATTCGGAAGGAACGTATTCAAAAGCAGGTAGGATAATGGGACGAATAATTCGCATGCTCGCGAAGTCCAGTGTGAAGAAGAAGTGCGATCTCCTGGCCACCCGTCTGATATCCGAGGACAACAAGGGTGAGTCTTTTCATATTCATTTCCGGAACATGCGGCTGGAACTGTCCGAAGAGGAGTTCCGCACTCTCTGCGAGCATCTTATCCGGAGCTACGATGCACACAGGGATGGCGCGGGGATACTCAAGGATGACGGCAGAGATGACTACAGGGCGCGCTACTATGTGCTCGATGAGGTCAAGATTCCTCCGGCCCCCGACATACATCCTGCAAAGTTCCAGATCGAGGTAAACCATCCCGGCAAAGTGCATCTGCATCTAAGGAGTTTCCGGCTTGAGTTTTCATTCGGAGAGTTTGTGGATTTCGCCAAGACGGTTGAATCCAGCCTCCAGGAGCTCAAGGGATACAGGAAGCGGAAGGGTCTCCTGGGGCTGTTCCGTCGGCCGAAGACCTGAGCAGGACTTGTCTCATGAATATCCTCTTCATCTCATCTAAGAAGGGCTGGGGTGGAGTTGCCACCCTGATGTACAGGTGCGCCCTGGGCCTTGAGCGGAGAGGCCACAGGGTCTGGGTTCTATCCCATCCTGACTCCCTCTTCACCAAGTCCGAACCGCAGGGAGTTACGATCATACCCAGGAAGCTCGGTATGGACTTCAATCCCTTCATGATCGCCTACCTTGCAGGTTTCATCAAGACTAAGAGGATCGACGTGATCTTGACCAATATAAAGAAGGAAGTCGTGACCGGCGGCATAGCGGCAAAACTCTGCGGTATTCCCAATGTGCGCAAGATCGGCTCACCAGATGATCTCAATGACTCGGCCAAATGGTACCAGCAGCGCCTGGTGGATCACTCCATCCTGCCGTCCGACATGACACTCAAGGAGGCCATGGCCAAGGTGAACTGGCTCGACCCGGAGACCTTTACAACGGTGCACACGGGAAAGAGCCCCGTGGATTTCACGGCGGAAGAGCTCAAGGAGCAGCGCAGCCGGTGGGGACTTTCCGAGTCCGATCTCGTCATTGGCTGCACGGCCCAGCTGGCTACCGTTAAGGGCCTGGACGGTCTTATCAGGGTGTTTAAGCAGGTACTTACAAACCATCCGGAGTGCGCCCTTGTGCTCACGGGGGAAGGGCTCGAGCGCGAGGCCCTGGGGAGGCTTGCCGAGGGTCTTGGGATATCAGACCGCGTGGTATTTCCCGGTTTTTCCAGGAACCCCATGCTCGCCAGCGCAGCATATGATATTGCTGTTCTTAACTCCCACAGTGAGGGTTTCCCCAATACGCTGGTCGAGTACTTCGCCGCC
>JAUVJV010000212.1 GCA_030592245.1 Candidatus Eiseniibacteriota bacterium | reverse complement strand
CGGTGTAGCCCGCGCGCATGGCGTCCACGGTGGCGACCGGTGAGAAGACCGTATCGGGATAGGCGGCGCGTGAGATGACAAGGCTATCACCCTCGGCGAAGTCGCCCCTCCACATCAGCCTGAGGGCCGTGCCGTCATCATCCGGCCTGTCGGCAATCTCAAGGACAACCGATGCAAGAGCTGGAGATGTCACATGGAAAAGCGCAAACCAGATAAGAGAAAGCACGAATCCGGAGAACAGCAGAAACCTGCTCAGCTGACGTACGCGGCAGGCAATGCGAAAACAGCGTAGGGAGGTGCCCGCGCGTGCCGGGAAAATCGCCATCCGCCTCCCTACTCTTCGATCAGCTCGACGTTCGCCCTTGGTATGATGGCTTCCCCAGCCTCCTCGAACCTGACACCGAGCACTCTCACCATGGCTTCACTCTCGAGTTTCTGGAGCTTGGGAGGCAGAGATGTTACCTCACCAATCTTGCCGAAATGCGGCTCCCTGATTACCCTGACCGGACTGCCGATAACAAGACCCGTGGCGTGCTTCTGCACGGCTTCCCCCTCGCTCCTCCGGGTGGCGGCGTCCAGGGGTATCACTACCTCGGGCCGGATAACGCCGGCCCGGATCTGGGTGGCTCCGCTGATCGACGTTTTCATGCCCTTTCGGGAAGCAAGCAGGTTGAAGGTCCGGTCGGCCATGGTCATCTGCCCGAAGCCCTCGGTCACAACGACGGTCAGGCCGATCTCCTCCGAGCCTGTGATCGCCACGCCGAGATCGTATCCGAGGAGGATGCGGAGATCAGAATCTCCGATGCCGCCGGCTATGATGCCGCGAACGCCCACCTCTCTGGCGCGGTCAAGCGCGTCCATGGTGACAAGCGACCCGCCCACGATGATCTTGTCCTTGTGGGAGGAGTTGATCGAGGACGGATCCATTACCACAGACCCGTCGGGGGCCACCACATCGAGTATCCCGACGGCCTCTCCACCGATGCCGAAGATACCCTGAACGAAAGTAGCGGTGGTCTTGACCAGAACACCTTCGCCCTCAAATACCTCGATCACCTCACCGTCCACATAGGCATCGATCTCAACAGGAATGGCCCTCTCCCTGACTATCACCTGACCGGTGATATTGGAAACCGATTCTATGGTTCCCGCAACCGGCATCTTGGCGCTGGACTTGAACAGGCCGAAGAAGCTGCGGCTCTCGGCGATAAGGTCACCCTGCTCGACCCAACCACCCACCTTGACCACCATGTTCCGTTCGATATCCTCGGGCAGGATGCTCAGCCTGTTGGCGACGTTCACGGTCTGGACATTGCCCGGCAACTCGGTCTTGGCGACGATCGTCTCCGCCGTCACGCTGTCACCGACACCCACCAGAACATCGCCCTTCAGGGGCAGCCTTCTTTCCTTTTTTACCTCTGTTTGCCGGGAGACCTTCAGCCCCGGGGTGTAAGCGTGTGTCAATTGCTAATCCTCCATCGAGCTTCAGTCCTCGGGGTACACCCCGAGAGCATCATTCCATTCAGAGAGTTTGCGGACTCTCTCGACCCTGTCCGTGGGCAGAGCGAGAGGCCTCCCCCTGGCATCTATGATCACCCCCACCTGACCACCACCCAGCTCCGTCTGTATTTCCTTGCCCTTGCCTGCACCCGCATCGAACTTGCGCGAAGGCTTGATCACGGCCTTGGCCTTCTGCCCCACTTCGAGCGGTATTACTGCCATCTCGCCGAAGTTGACCGAACGCGACTCGGTCGTACCGTCGGGCATCTCGAGGCTGATTTCCAGACACGGAGCCCCCTCTTTCCCCTCACCCCTCGGTGCGACGCAGGTCCCCAGCCTGATCAGGCAGTCTTTGTGGAAGACCTCCATTGCGGCCTTGGGATGTACCTGGGCCAGCACACCGAGCTGGGGCATCATGAAGATTGAATCGACAGCGAGCTCGGTTATACCCTCGGGCATGAAGCCGTCAATCAGCATGAACGCAGCCTGGACCCTCCTGGGCGCATGGGAGAGCACTCCGCCGCTTCCCACCAGCATGTCCAGCTGCATCATGTCGACCAGGGTTGCGCCGCTCTCGGTCTGCTCGAAAGTATCCGAAATGGTACGTTCCTGCTGGACACCCTTGAGTCCCACCGCCAGCAGCTTGTGCTGAATGAAGGCAAGCCTCAGGGCCTCCCTGGCCATGGCCTGCTCAATTATCAGGGACTCGAGCGCCTGGGGAATCGTCGTGGGCCTGATCATCTTGTTCTTCACGCGGTTTCTTAAGTCTGTCTCCTCAACATCGAAGGGAACCCAGCGCAGGATATTGGGAACAGTGGCCTCCGCGAGCACATTTGATATGGAGTAACTCATGCCGAGGTTTGCGCTGACTGTGCGGTTAAAGACATCGCCGAAGACCGAGAACACGTCAGTGGTCGCACCGCCAATGTCGACGCCGACCACGTTTATGCCCTCTTCCTTGGCGATAAGCTGCATGATGATTCCCACCGCAGCCGGGGTGGGCATGATCGGCACCGGTGTCCATTCCAGCAGGTGCTTATACCCCGGGGCATGCTTCATCACGTGCTCGAGGAAGAGCTCCTGAATCCCCAGTCTGGCCGGCTGAAGGTTCTCGCGCTCAAGCACCGGTCTCAGATTCTCCGTGATCGAGAGGCTGGTCTTGGTCTCCAGCCTCTCCTTGACCAATTCCCTGGCATCCACGTTTCCGGCGAAAATCACGGGAAGCGAATAACTCATCCCAAGTCTCGGTCTTGGATCGGCTGCGGCAATAAGCTCGGCCAGCTCGGCAACATGCGTTGTGGTGCCGCCGTCTATTCCGCCCGAAAGGAGAATCATGTCGGGACGCAAGGCTCTTATCCTCTGGATGCGCTCATGAGGCTGTCTCTGGTCATTGGAGGCGATAACATCCATGACGATCGCGCCGGCACCCAGCGCCGCTCTCTGGGCGCTCTCCGCCGTCATCTCCTTCACCACGCCGGCCACCATCATCTGGAGACCCCCGCCTGCGGATGAGGTGGAAAGATCAAGGTCCGTCCCCACACCACCCTCGCGCGGATGCGCGATCTTGTCATCCTTGATATAGGTGTTACCGGTAAGATCCTCGACCTCTGCCACGGCATTCAGCACACCTCGCGTGACATCCTCGAAAGGAGCCTCAACCGTGGTCGGAGCTTCGCCCCTCACGATGAGCCTGTATTCGCCGTCACGTTTCTCGATCAGAATAGCTTTGGTAGTGGTGCTGCCGCAGTCAGTGGCCATGATGGTCTGAATGTCCTCGACATCCTTATTCACTTCTGCCACCTTGCGTCACTCCTTCTTCTTGGCTTGCTTCTCAGCCTCTTTGGCTTGCTTCTCAGCCGCCTTGGCCTGCTTTTCAGCTGCCTTGGCCTGCTTTTCCTTATCGGAATAGTCCGCTTCCAGGTCCTCTATCCTGCGCACCAACCGCTCCCAGCTATCCCTGTCTTCCATAAGAAGCGCGAAGCGCTGGTACTGCTTAAAATTGAACAGAGTCTGTACAAAGGGTTCCAGGAAGATTAGCAGTTGACCTCCCAGGAATGCAAGCGGTTTGCTCGACTCCAGGAAGAAAATCGCCGGAACGCTTAAATGCTTGCTCACGACCTTCTCCGCCACCGCGTCGATCAGAGCCTGGTCCTCGTCGTCGGAGGCTTCCTCCGCCGAGGCCTCGAGCGCCGGAATGGCGCTAGGCGTCCCCGCCGATTCTCTTCGAAACAAAGGCCACCACTTCATCTTTATTACTCCCGTATAATAACCTCACCGACCTGAAGGGTTCAAGCCTGGAAGGCCCCGCGAACGGAGACAGCGTGATCCCCCTGTTATCAGGATAGAACCTCTTGAAGTGAGACCACCCCTTGGCGGTCTTGACAGACAGTGTCCTCACGGTCACCCCGCTCTCATCAAGCCGGTACGTAGTCCTGCTGAAATACGCATGAAGCGAGGCAAAGAGGATGGCAACCGAGAGAATCACCAGGAAGACCTCCTTGAAGGCCAGGTAGACCAGTGCCGCGACAGCCACGATGATCGCCACGACTATGATGGACCGCCTGAGATTCTCCATGAATGGAAAGACGCTCCATTCCAGGTACTCATCCGCCTCATTCTGCGACATCGAGTTTCCTCGCTGCGAGGCCTTCATCCACCCGGCGCACCGGAGTCGAGCAGGGTGAGCCCTTGACCTTCTCGGGGTCGGTCTCAATCTCTCCGGCTATGGCCTTCATGGCCTCGGCAAAACGTTCGAGAGTCTCAATGGATTCGGTCTCGGTCGGCTCGATCATCAGCGCTTCATCGACTATCAGGGGGAAGTATATGGTTGGAGGATGGAAGCCATAGTCCATCAGGCGCTTGGCTATGTCGAGGGTTCTCACCCCGTGGGCGAGCTTGTCCTTGCCCGAAAGCACGAACTCATGCTTACAGACGCCGCCATAAGGAACCTGAAAGTGGTCCTTCAGAAGCGCGAGCAGGTAGTTGGCATTGAGCAGGGACTTCTCCGCGATCTCCCTCATGCCGGAGGCTCCCATCATCAGCATATAGCAGTACGCCTTTACCATTACCCCGAAGTTGCCTGAGAAGGTATGGATCCGGCCGATGGACTTGGGCCTCTCCGCCGCCAGGGCATAGACGCCGTCCTTCTCTTCAATCACCGGCAATGGCAGGTAAGGCGCAATCGAATCCTTGACCGCCACCGGGCCGGATCCGGGCCCCCCGCCCCCGTGCGGGGTGGAAAAAGTCTTGTGGAGATTAAGATGGGCTATGTCCACGCCGAAGTCGCCGGGCCTCGATATGCCCAGCAGGGCGTTCATATTGGCCCCGTCCATATAGACCAGGCCGCCCGCATCATGCACCATCTTCGCCACGTCGCACATATGGGTTTCAAAGAGGCCCAGCGTATTGGGGTTCGTGATCATGATCGCCGCAACCTCTTCATCGAGGTGGGCCCTGACATCATCGGGGTCTATCCGTCCGTCGCTTCCCGACTTCACCTCGACCGCAT
>JAUVJV010000119.1 GCA_030592245.1 Candidatus Eiseniibacteriota bacterium | reverse complement strand
TTGCGGTGTGAACCTGAACAGCGATTGGGGCACGGGTTCCGTGGATTATGCCTACACCGACTTCGGCGTATTCCAGGGGGTGCACAGGGTAGCCCTGGGGGTTTCGTTTTAAATAGGGGACAGACACCTATTTCATATAATGGGGACAGCGCCCTGTTTCCTGAGAAGAAGGGCGCTGTCCCCATTCACAAGACGATACTGATTTCCAGTTCCGCGCTCTGAAATAGGTGTCTGTCCCCCTTTTGTGTCCTGCTTGACTGGTCCGCGGTTTTCTGTTAAATATTGCTTGTTCCACTATCGGAGTAGATGGATGTATAGAATCGAGCGTTCGCGGGATGATAACCTCACCAGGATCGCCATGCTCGAGATGGCGAGGCTGTGCTACACCTGCGGAATTTGCGTTGGCGACTGCCCTGCGGCCCGCTTCTCCGATGATTTCAATCCGAGACAGATCTTCCTCAAAGTCTGTCTCGGGGTGGGGGAGGGGCTGACGGGTGAGGATTCCCCCATCTGGAAATGCACCACCTGCTACACCTGTTCCGAGCGGTGCCCGGCGGGCGTCAAGCCGCTCGATGTGATTCTCGCTCTCCGGAACCTCAGCTTCAAGCAAGGCGCCTGTCCTGAAGGCGTGAAGGCCGTGAGGGCCAGTGTTCTGGAGAAGGGAGTGGTCGGCGCCGTCACGCAGCGCATTACGGATCTGAGGAAACGGATGAACCTGCCTGAGGCAGGTGATGATCAAGGATCTGACCTGGAGCAGTTCATAAGTGAAGCCTGAGGCCCTCAAACAGGAGTTCTCGTTTTTCCCGGGGTGCATGGCCCGTCTCAAGTTGCCCCAGGTGGAGCGTTCGGTAAGGACGCTGCTCGAGGACCTGGGCGTGAGCCTTAAGGACGAGCCGCGGTTCACCTGCTGTCCGGACCCCGTCATGTTCCGCTCGGCCTCCCGGGACGACTGGCTCCTCCTTGCTGCCAGGAATCTCTCGCTGGACTCAGGACCACCCATTGTCACGCTTTGCCCCGGGTGCGCGTCTTCGCTCTCGGAGGCCCGTCATGTTCTGGATGAGGATGAGGAACTCGCCGCCTCCGTTGCTGCCAGACTCAGGAAGTTGGGCCTTAAGCTCGCGCTTCCTCACACCCAGCATTTCCTTCAGATCCTATCCGATCCCGGAGTCAGGGAGGATATCGCGGAGAGGGTGACGATGAGGTTTGACGGGCTCAAGGCGGGCACTCACTACGGTTGCCATCTTGTTAGACCCTCGAGTGCCGTGCACTTCGAGAACCCCGAGAAGCCGACGTGTCTCGACGAGCTCCTCTCGCTCGCCGGCGCCGAGCGGGTTGACTATGAGGATAAATACCTGTGCTGCGGGAGACCCTCGATCGACGATGCCACATCCAGATCTATCGTGGAGCACAAGCTCAAGGCCATGAAGGCGGCCGGCTGTGAAGTGCTGATCGTGGCCTGTCCTTTCTGTTTCGAGCAGTTCGACCTCGGCCAGGCCATTCTCGAGCGTAAGGGCGGGAGTTTCGGGATTCCCGTTCTGTATATCTCCCAGTTTCTCAGTCTTGCCATGGGAAGAGATCCACAGGAGCTGGGTCTTGAACTCCACCGGATAAAACCTAACGGATTACTTTAACATGAACCGTAAATCCTTTGATATTATTGTAGTTGGCGCTGGTGTGGGCGGATATACTGCGGCCTTGAAGGCCGCTGCCCGCGGAAAGTCGGTTGCCCTCGTCGAGGCCCGTCTGGTGGGCGGGACATGCCTGAATGTGGGCTGCATCCCCACCAAGGCGCTGCTTGAGAGCTCCAGGGCCTTGAGGATCATCCGGAAGGCATCAGAGCTGGGCATCGAGGCTGGAAGGGCCGAGGCGCGTCCTGAGGCGATGGTGAAGCGCTCACAGTCGGTGGTGGGTGTCCTGAGGAAGGGAGTCGAGGATCTCCTTGCGAGGAGCGGTATCGAGATCCTCAGGGGTTCGGCCAGACTTACCGCGCCCAACCTGGTCCGGGTGGTCTCAGAAGAGGCTTCACTCGAGTGCCGGGCCGGATCCATCATCCTGGCCACGGGCTCCAGCTGGATAGATCTTCCGGGCATTGAGATAGACGGGGAGCAAATCATCACCAGCGACCATGCCCTCGGGCTCGGGCGCATCGACGGGGACATGCTCGTGGTGGGTGGCGGCGCGGTGGGATGTGAGTTTGCCGAGATCTATAGCGCGCTTGGCTCGAGCGTTACCATCGTGGAGATGCTCGAGCAGCTCGTTCCGGGCGAGGACACCGAGCTGGCCAGAAGGCTCGAGGCGGCGCTTAAGCGAAAGGGCATTGGGGTGCTCACGCGGACAAGGGTGGCGGGGATCGACAGGACGGGGAAGCGCCTGACGGTGCGCCTGGACGGGGCAGACTCTGTCGAGACCGACCGCGTGCTCTTAGGGGTTGGCCGCAAGCCCAACACTGAGGGTCTGGGTCTTGAGGATATCGGCCTTGAGCTTGAAGGAAATGCCATCAAGGTCGATTCGGGAATGCGGACCAATATCCCGGGCATATTCGCGGTGGGGGACGTGACGGGCAAGTTCATGCTGGCGCATGTCGCCCTGGCGCAGGGTATTGTCGCGGGTCAGAACGCGAGCGGGATGGACTCCGTGATGGAGTATGAAGCCATTCCAAGGTGCGTATATTCAGACCCGGAGTTTGCGGCGGTCGGCCTCACTGAAAGCCGGGCCCGGGAGCTGGGGGTTAATGCCTCGGTTCACAAGGTCCGGCTGGGACAGATAGGGCGGGCCCTCACGATGGGTGAGACCTTCGGGTTGGCCAAGATGGTCTATGAAAGCGGGAGCGGCAAGGTCCTTGGATTCCATGCCCTTGGCCCTCATGCCTCCGAGCTGCTTGCCGAGGTCACGCTCGCCATACGCAGCGGCCTCTCCGTGGAAGACATTGCCGGCACCATACACCCGCACCCTACGCTCTCTGAAATCATCTGGGAGTGCGCGGACGGGGCCCTGGGAGATATTTCCCGGGCGACCTGATCCGGTCCCATCGTTGCCGGCAAGATAGAGGACCCTCGCCGCACAAGGTAGCGGGCGCCAGAGGAGGTTCAAAGGATTGAGAGGCTTGAGGATCTCGATTCAGCTCGGCGTGCTCGCTCTCTTCATCTTTCTCGTGTTTGCCAACTCCTATCCCTCCGCCTTCAACTTGCCTGTAGATCTCTTCATGCGTCTGGACCCCTATGCATCGGTGGGGGCCATGGTCGCCGCCAGGACCCTGATAACAAGGCTCTGGCCGCTGCTCCTGGTGGTGGGCTCAGCGCTGGTTCTGGGGAGGGTCTTCTGTGGCTACTTCTGCCCCCTGGGGACCATGCTGGACTGCTTCAGCGGGGTGTTCAGGGGGAAGGGCAAGTCCAGGGGCTTTAAGAGACTGCATGCCGTGAAATATCTGATTCTCTTCGGGACCCTGGCCGCGGCGGCCGTGGGTGTCAGCACTACCCACTTCTTCGATCCCATCAATATCGCCGAGAGGACCGGGATTGTCCTCATTCGCCAGGGTGCATCGCTCCTGGTGTTGGGAATGGGCTATGTGCCCGGTCTGGCCGGTCTGGTGGAACCCCTGGAGAGCAACCTCGCTTTCGAGGTGCGCTTTTACAATCTCTCGGTCTTCCTGGTCCTCATCTTCGGTTGCGTGGTGGCGCTCGAGTTCGTATCGCGCCGGTTCTGGTGCCGGTATCTGTGTCCCCTGGGCGCGATGATCTCGCTCCTCGGCCGTGTGGCTCCCTTTGCGCGCAAGGTCAACTCCGACTGCAACCTGTGCGGCAAGTGCGAGACCGCCTGTCCTTTCGAGGCCGTGGGGGATGATCCCCACAAGACCAGGCACGGGGAATGCACGAGGTGCTACCGCTGCAGCGGCGTTTGTCCCCAGGATGCCATAAGCTTCCGTGTCGGCCGCTCATGCGGCGAAGATCTCTCAATCGGCAGAAGGGTGGCGATGGGATCGATCCTCGCCGGTGTGGCATATGGCGTCGTGGGCTCCGGAAGATCAGAAGGTGGTCCGGGTTCGGACAAGGTTGTGCGTCCGCCGGGAGCGATTTCCGAGCGAGAGTTTCTGGCCACCTGTACGCGTTGCGGCGCGTGCGTGGGCGCATGTCTGACCGGCGGCCTTCAACACTCCTTTCTGGAGGCCGGCGTCGAGGGTATCTGGACGCCCGTCCTGGTTGGGCGGGCCGGCGGATGCGAGTGGGAATGCAACCTGTGTGGTAAGGTCTGCAATTCGCGGGCGATAAGATATCTCCCGCTCGAGGAGAAGAAAGAGGTGAAGGTGGGGACGGCCGTGATCGACACGCACCTGTGCCTGGCCTGGCAGGAGGAGAGGCTCTGCTACATCTGCGATGAGATTTGTCCCAGCGGGGCAGTGGACTTCACGGCCGGGGAGGGGGAAGCCATAGAGAAGCCCAGGGTGTTGCCGGAGGAGTGTATCGGCTGCGGGCTGTGTGAATGGAAGTGTCCCACATCGCCGGCGGCGATCTATGTCACTCCGAAAGGCGCCGACCGCTTATAGACAATCATCTCACAGACAGTCTCTGTCCCTTAGCGACGCCACCATCTCGCCCTCGGTCATCAACCGGACATCCACCTGCATCCGGGGACGCATCTCCGCCTTGAGCGCGCACCTACTGAAGATATTGGCCGTGCGGGCACTTGCGCTCTTCTTGAGGACCACGCACCGAGGCACGTAGTTTCCGGAAGTTGCGATGAACCAGAGCACGACCGTCTCGTCCTCCTCGACGTTCAGGGGAAGCCTCATGTCATAGGACCCCGCCGAGGTAGTATGCGCGACATCGACCAGCCTTCCGTCCGCGAAGAGCTTCACCATGACGCCGCCGACCGGTGTGTCCGTGATCCCGGCTGTCACATCCCCTGCAATCATCTGCTCGGGGAAGGGCAGCGGGCCGCCTTCGAGCTCGGCACGCTGCAGCACAGAGGTACGACTGGTCTCCTGGGTCTTGGTGGCCGGCTCCACGGCATGAACCACCGAGATCAGGACGAGGAAGACAGGTAGCGTCAGGCTCAGTATCCTTCTCATTTCTCGTCCTCCTTGAAACTCACCACCGCCAGAATACCAAAGGCCCGATATTCTGTCAACAACATCAAAGGTGAATGGCGGCTAAGAAGATGGAGGTAGCCGGGGGGTTGCGCTCAGGCCGGGAGGTGTTTAGTATGAGAGGCGAAGGAGGTGCGGGATTGCCTACTTACGATTACAAGTGCACCAAGTGCGGGGATGAGTTCTCTATCGAGCAGAGCATCCTGGACAAGCCGCTCGCCAGGTGCAAGAAGTGCCGGGGGAAACTCGAGAAGCTTCTGCCCAGGAGTTTGAATCTGATATTCAAGGGTTCAGGCTTCTATGTTACGGACTATAAGAAACCTGATGCAAATAGGAAAAAGGCTGCTGAGGAGTCCGCCCCCGGGCCGCCTAAGGACATCTCGTTTAAGAAGTCCGCGGAAAAGAAGCCGGGTGGTTAAGGTACTACTTGGCCCAGTGTTTTTTTGCTATCTCCGCGAGAATCCTCTCGATTTGTTCCTTGATCTTAGCCTCGGAGCTGGGCTCGAAGAAGGCCTTCTCCACACGCCCCAGATTATCACGCTTGACGTAGCGCAGCGACTTGAGCGCCTCCATGGGTAAGAGAATGTCCCTCGAGACGCGGACCTCCAGGGGAGTTCCGTCGGCCTTCATCTTAGGGTTGTTGAAAGGGTTCATCCCCATGGCCCAGCCGTGCGCCAGCATCCCGCAGAAGGCTATTCTGAGCTTATGCCAGTCGGCCTTCGAGACCTTGGGGAGTTCGGCGTTCATCTTCTCTATCAGGCCGTCCACGACCGAGGCTCCCTGCTTGGCCACCTTGGGGTCGAGCTGGAGCTTGGTCAGGTTGACAAACATGTGTCTAATGATCTTCGGTGTATCTGACATACCATACCCCTCCCGGTGCCGTTTGAGAGCATCATGTTCCGCACTAGTCTCTTCGGCACGAACCATCCGACGTTTGAGCAAAATCACGTTGACATGGCAGAGCGAATACACAAGAATATGATTACATGTTCACAGGCGCTGTCAAGGTTTTAGCAAGGACAATGTAGGATGACAAAGGGAATATGGGTAGGCTTGGCGGGGGTTCTTATCGTGGCCCTGCCCTCTCTGGGCCTCGGCGAGGATGATTATCCCACAAACCTGGAGATGATTGAGCAGGCGGTGAGGATAGCGGTCGATTCGATGGACGTAAGAGCGCCCGCCGGGACTGATTCCTACCTTGAAATCGATGCGGGTACCGGGAGTGACGCGGCCTGGCTCCTGGACAGCGTTCTTAAGGAGGAGCTCCTTGACCAGGGGTGGCGGATCAGGCCCCAGATGGATGAGAAAGCCGATAGCACCTCTTTTGAGGATGACGAGTTCCTGCTGCGTTTGCGCATTGTTGATCTGGGACTGCAATACGGGAGGAGCTGGAGACGGTATCTGCTGGGAGGAAAAGTTGTTGAGAGGATCGCCAGGGCTTCGATCTTCTATGAGCTGATCGACCAGGCCCGCGATCAGGTTCTGACGTCTTCCAGCGTGGACGGAGAGGCCAGCGATGTTGTGCCTGCTTCAGAGCTGTCGATCCTGAGCAATTCGAAGTACCCGTTTGCTTCCCCTGAACTGGAGAAGAGCCGGTGGGACAAGTATCTTGAGGGTGGGCTGGTGATAGCCATAATCGGGGTTCTTGTCTACCTGTTCTACTCGAACAAGACCGCTTCCTAGAATAGTTTGACGACTACTCTTATGACTAGACGACTGATAATAGCGACTGCTCTCGCCTGCCTGTGCCTGGCGGCCTGTTCACGCCAGAGTGCTGTGACACCCCGGAGTCCTGCCGACCGGCTCGAGCACGCCGACAAGCTCAAGGATAAGCAGAAGTACCTGAAGGCCGTAACGGA
>JAUVJV010000433.1 GCA_030592245.1 Candidatus Eiseniibacteriota bacterium | reverse complement strand
GGAGTGCGAGAGCGACGTCATCACTTTCATGGCTCTCCTCCAGGATTGCCAAGGATCTCTCCCTGCAGGCTTGCGACTTTTCTCTCTTCGCATGCTGTTCGTAAACCTCGGCAAGCTGAAGAAGCAGATTTGCAGCACGGATGCTCCCTTCTCCGGAGATGAGCGCCTCTATGCGCACCTCGCGTGTGAGGAGTGACTCTGCTTCGGCGAATCCCCTGAAGAAATGGAGCGAGGGCACGCCATCCACATAGAAGTACACCGGGACGGTGCTGTCGGAAAGGGCATAGTGGGTCAGCGCCCGGTCGAGGCCCCGGTCGAGTACTGCCTTTGCTGAGTCGGCCAGGCCTTGCTCGGCGAGTGATTCTGCCCGGTCAAGTTCAGCTTGCCAGATCGGTGCTGAGAAAGAGACACTTGCCACCAGGAATACGGTCGCGCACAGTACGATAAACAAGAGGTGTTTCATCCGTGTCCTACCTCCATTCATTCTCCGGAGCCGCGCTGGTGCGCTCGGTGAGAGGAGCGGCTTCTGCAAAGCGAAGAGGTGCCTGTCGGCACCCCTCCGGACTATCATCAGAACCACATAGTCACCCGTCTTATCTCACCATTACGACCCGCCGCACATCTTCGCCCAGTCCACTCTTGCACGATATGAAATAGACACCAGGAGATACTCTCTCCTGCGAAGCAGCAGTGCCATCCCAGGATATGTCGTAGCTCCCGGACTCATACCTACCGTGCACGAGGCTGCGTACAACGCGTCCATTGATGTCGAACACATCAATCAACACATCCGTCGCCTTCCCGACCGTCAGAGACATCCACACATCGGACGTAAACGGCTGAGGACGCGGAAGCGATAGCCTGAGTAAGGTCTCTTCAGGAGTAGCAGGATCCGATGGGATCCCGGAATCTTCCGATGGGCCCCTGTAGTAAAGTTCCGTGCTACCGTGCCTGAGGTCGGTCCACAACACCGAGACCGACCCGTCACCTGTAGCGCAAACGCAAGGCAACATCGAGTTCCCCGTGGCATCCGTGAATCGCGCATGGGCCGACCAGCCCGAACCATCATCGCTCATAAGATAGATCTCCGACTGGCCGTGACGATAGTCCTCCCAAACCACATACACATCTCCGTTAGCGTCAACCGCCACAGATGGGGTGCAAGTCTCAGTAGCCCCTATCACGATCTCATCGGGCACTACCTGCCAGGCGATGCCATCAAACTTAGAGTAGAAGATGTCCCCACCCACGTTCTCACCGTCCTGCCAGACCACATGAAGCGTACCATCGTCGCCGGCCGCGATTGAAGGGGTGCGTGAGTAGGAGAGATCGCTGGAGAGACCCGTTCGCGCCGACCAAACTATCCCGTCCCAGCTCTTGTGGACCACCTTCTCATGCTCATTGGGGTCATTGGCGGTGTGTCTCTCATAGACGATGTGAAGTAGTCCATCGGCGCCAACCGCAAGCGAGGGCCGGAAAGAATCCCGCGCCGCTGCCGCATCCACGTCAATAGGTACCGACCAGCCGGCAGCATCCCTGAATGAGTGGAAGACGGCATGGGCCCGGTACAGCCCCCCCAACCTCTTTTCCCAGGCAATGTGGACCAGGCTGTCATCCGCTGCGATACAGGGGAAACATTCCACCTCAAGCACATTGCTGACACGCTCCTCAAGCGACCATCCTCCAGCGGGCGTCCACGACCTGTAAAAGATGAAGTACTTGCCGGTGTACTTCCTCACATAAGCAACGTGAACACCTCCATCTGGATCGAGAGCAACGCAGGGACTGTGGCAGAAGACACTGTCCGGAGTGAGCTCCACCGGAGTCTGCCAGGTTCCGCCAGCCCGCTTCATATAGCGGACATAGCCACCACCGGCCTCTGAGTCCCTCCACACTATGTGCGTAGTGCCATCATCCTCAACCGCCATCGACCTGGCATGAGGGACGCAGAGCTCTGAAGCCAGCTCGTCGTTAGTCAAGCGCTCCTCGGAACCCCAGGTAGCCGCCAGCGCTCCTCCGATCTCCACCGTCTCATAAGCATGGGAACCGATCGAATCGCTGGTGGTGCCATAGCTACAAGCCCATTTATCCAGGATCCCCTGCGCCGCAAACCCCATACCCCACTCGCCGGGGGACCCGGACGCAATCACGTTCCAGGAGACCGTTGCGCTATCACCGCAGGCTATGTCCGGAATGGATTGGGACGCGCTGCCATCGGCCAGGATCAGACCGGCCGACAGCGAGATGGACACCGTGCCATCGTGAATCGCATCGTAGCCTGCCGTCGGATAAGGCCCCGGGTAAAGCACATTCAGATCCACGGTGAACGTGTCCCCCTGAGAAACGGATGCAGGGTAATCCATGTCAAGAGCCCATGGCGTCACGGTCCAGACCTTGCCTCCCGAAGCCCAAGTATCACCCCAGATATCGCCTGCCCAGACATCCTGATCGAAAAGCAGATACGGGCCACTAACGCCGCTGCTGCTATACCATGGACAATGAAAGACAAAAACATTCAGGCTGTCGTCGTAGCCTTTTACTACTCGATAGTGTCCTGTGATGTGGAGCGTGGAGTACCACGATAGAACAAGTACGGGATAGTTCTTGACTATCAGGTCCTTCAAGGCGTTCTTCTTGACCTCAGCACTCTGCCCGTACCAGCTGTAATGCATGCCGGCCAGGCCCAGCTGTCGTTCATT
>JAUVJV010000434.1 GCA_030592245.1 Candidatus Eiseniibacteriota bacterium | reverse complement strand
CCTGTGGATATGCATCGATACGCCGCTGGGTGACACCTTCTGCCAGGAGACCGACGCGGCAGGGGAAGTCTGCTGGACCGGCCTGCCGGCTGGCGATTACACGATTCGCGAAATTCTGCCGGGTGGTTGGCTACCCATCTACCCGACATCATATGACTTCACTCTGACGGACGCCGGCAACGACTTCATCTTCTTCAACAAGCTTGAGGGCGCCAGCGCGACCGAGGGAAGCAGTTGGGGCCGCATAAAGGGTATGTTTGAGTAGTCTCTGATTATCAAGATACCGGCCGGCACTGCTTTTTAAGCAGATGCCGGCCATTTTACATTATTGTCAGAAGCTTTCGACTCCCAGAGTGAGAAGCGGCCTAATGGCTGCAACCTGTACCACAATCAGACCACTCTCAACAGAAAGTGGGAGGACATACGGCCTTATCTCGCCAGGACGATCTTCTCAGTATGAGCCTCTGTTCCCGCCACCCTGAGATTCAGGAAATAGATACCACTCGGAAGGGCCGTTCCGCGCTCATCCCTGCCGTCCCAGGCGATCAGGTGAATGCCGGGAGTCATCTCGCCCCTGATGAGCCTGCTCACACGGGCGCCGGCAACATCGTATACTGAAGCGTCGGTGAAGCACTTCTCCTGTAGCGTGTACCTGATGGTCACGGAGGAAGTGAAGGGATTAGGGTACATCTCAACAGAGACGCGCGTGGAGTGATCAGGGTCATCACCGCGGACGGAAGATGTAGCACCGGACCATCCGGCAAGTCTGGCCATCATCCACCAGACGGCTTTGCCCTTCTGCTCGCAGCTCTCATAAGTCGTGTGCCCCGCTTGGTCCCCGTGGAACTGTGGGTGCTCGACATGGACGGTGTCGCCATCATACTCATAGGTCTCATGCTCCCACTCCTCGGCCACCGGATCGAACCACCAGCTATCGAGATCGGCGAAATCAAAGAGTACCCTGTTGCCCGCCAGACAGTGCTGCCTGATCTGTTCGTTTCTCAAGAACCGGTTGTGTCCGCTGCTGCCGGTCGCCTGAGCATTGTTGGTCATGTAGATGAAGACCACCCCGGGATACTCACTCTCAAGGACCGTGATGGAGTCGAGATAGGCTTGAGTCTGTGCCTCGGTATAGTAGGTAAGCTGGGTGCACCAGGACCACATGGATACATTCATGGTGGGGTTGTTATCCAGCACGCTCCGCGTGTAGTCCATGCCGGACTTGGTTTGCCAGTACTCATCCGGAGTTATGTAAGTATCGTGTTCCTGTCCGTCGAAAATGCAGAGGGCCCCGGCCTCTGTCGGGAGATATCTAAGGCCCCTCGCAACGCTGTATTCCGGCGCGGCGGCCTCGATCCTATCCAATCCGGTGGTCAGCTGACCTCCATGAGACGTGTGGGCATAGTGGAGCCTCAAGTTGGCCTGAACCGAATCGATCCAGGCGGCGGGAATTGTGTCAAGATCGCTCGAGGTGTGATCAATCACCAGCGGCGAAGAGTAGTCCCAGGCAGCCCCATGTGCCGCAAAAAGCGTCACCACAAGAAGCGACATGCAAAGTCTACGGACGGTCCACTTCATATCTGAATTCCTCCTTCAGCATGAGTCTATCACAGTCACGGGCCTTGGACAATCACCATAGCGCCCCAGTGCTTGCCTTAGTACGCATGGAACGTGCCTGGACCTGCATCTTTAGGGCGGACTGTGTGGAAGAGACGGAGGAAGCCGGAGAGGCAACCAGGAAATCGAGGTAGGGCATTAGTCTGGACAGCCGCCCGATATCACGGGATCATTCCAGCAAACCCGGTTATTCGAGGCTGTCGGGATAGTCGCCCTCGATAATCTCCTCGATGCGGCGATCGTCCTGCTTGGTCTTTACGAGCTCAAGCACGTGCCTGTATTCCTCGGCAACCGACTTGCCGAAGCCTTCCACAATTCGAAGCATGCGCTTTCCGCTTGTGAGCCGCGTGTCGCGGAGCCCGCGCAGGAGTGACTCATAGGACTTATTCGACGTATAGCCCCTGAGCGTATACCGGGTCACGAACTCCCCACAACTTGCGCACTGGACATAGACCCTTATCCGTTGTCCCCGGCAGAAATAGAGATTGTTCCGCATCTCTACAGAGCCGCACCCGGGGCAATGCTCGAGCCTTGCCCTTTCCTGTCCCTGAGAATCGTCCCTATCCAAGGGCTGCCCCCTTTCCTTCTGTTTAGAAGAACAAGTGTATGAACACGGCGATCACGGGTATTGAAACGACCGTGATCATGCCTCCGGCCAGCGCCATGTCCCTGACCTTGAAAAGCCCTGAGCCGTAGGCTATGGCATTGGGCGGCGTACTTACAGGTAGAACCATAGCCGCGGAAGCCGCGATAGCTACCGCTACCGCGGCTGTCGTGGGCTCCAGTGCCGACACTCCCACCACTATGGGAAGGAGCAGGTTGGCTGTCGCGCTGTTTGAGATGAATGAGGTCATGACCGCGGCAACAACTGCGAAGACGATAAGGACCCCCAGGGTCCCCATCGACTGAAACGGAAGCAGGCCAACGATCCACTCTGTCAGCCCGCTCTCGCGCATGGCTATACCCAGGCTCATGCCTCCTCCTCCCTCGAACAGAATTCCCCACCCCAGGTCCTGTAGATGGTCATGAAGTAGAAGCCAGTGACCTAACAGGATCACCAAAGGTATGAGCGAGACGATG
>JAUVJV010000327.1 GCA_030592245.1 Candidatus Eiseniibacteriota bacterium | reverse complement strand
AGGTGAACCGATGCTCGCCCGGGGATAAGAGCACGAATCCGTCCCCAGCTCAAGTCAATAGGGAAGCTATTGCAGGGCCAATGCATCCAATAGGGAGAGGGAGAATAGAGTACGCGGGGGTCAGCTCTTGAATCGTGAATTCACAAAACTGGGGTCAGGTACCGAATCGTGAATTCACGATTCGGTACCTGACCCCAATCTGTTGAATTTGGGTTCGGGATGTGGTAAACTATAGATACACGAGCAAATCTCAAGAGGGGAAGAATATCTATGAAGACTACATGCTTGCGTATGCTCACATTGGCCCTGACCTTGGGGCTGTTGGTCCTGCTCGGTGCCGGACAGTCCCGGGCTTCGCTGACGATCCACTGCTTAGATGTTGGCCAGGGAGACTGTACCCTGATCATATCACCCACGGGTGGAACCCTGCTCTTTGACGCCGGCACGAACGGCCGGGGCAATGATACGGTGATCCCCTATTTGCAGAGCCTGGGCTTGAGCGCCCTCGACTACCTAAGCAGCTCGCATTACCATATGGACCATGTCGGTGGGATAGACGAGGTAGTGAACAGTCTGGGCATAGATTCCATCCGGGTGTCGGTCCTGGACAGGGGCTGGTCATACACAACGATCACCTACCAGGACTATGCCGACGCCGTGGCTCCGAAGCGCACCACGATCGTGGACGATCAGGTCATAGACCTCGGTGGCGGTGTCACGGTAACCTGTGTGACGGTAAACGGAAACGGTGCGCTTTCCCCGCCTTTCCTGAGCAGTAATCACGATGAGAACGATATGTGCGTCGGGCTCCTGGTCGAGTACGGAGACTTCGACTTCTTCGTGGGGGGTGACCTCTCGGGTGTAAACTCGTCCTCTTACAGCGACATCGAGACTCCGACGGCTCCGGATGTCGGCGATGTAGATGTTTACAGGGTTGACCACCACGGCAGCTCCAGCAATTCGAACACGACTTTCGTGTCCTCATTGCTCCCGGAAGTATCCATCATATCCGTGGGCTCCAACTCGTACGGTCATCCCACGCAGACCATTCTAAACAGGCTCGTGAGTTACGACAGCTACATCTACCAGACAGACGCAGGAAGCGGAGGCACTATACCTTCAGGTGAGGGCGAGGTGGTCGGTGGCCATGTCGTCATCGAGGTGTTTCCCGGTTACTTCACGGTGGACGGCGACTTCTACGATCTCGGCATCTCCGGTGTCGAGGTGGCCGCCCAGCCGCTCTCCCTGGAGATCTCTCCTAATCCGTTCTTCGGCGAGACCACCTTCTACCTTGGTGGGGTAGGCGGCAGAGACCTCAGACTCGAGATCTATGATGTGCAGGGACGGCTGGTGAATATCCTTTCGGCTGTCGGAGCCGGCCAGACGCTGCAGGCTGTCTCCTGGAACGGACGCTCGGTTGCGGGGAGTCCCGTGGCTCCCGGCGTTTACTTCGTCCGGCTGGGAGGAGAGACCGGCAATGTGCCCAGGAAGGTGGTGCGCCGGTAGAGGCGCGGGGTCCCTGACCCCATTGATGTCTTGTTCCCAATCTCATCAACTTGACAGCACCCCTCCTTATGCCTTATAACCGCAGAGAACAGTGGGAGTTGGCGATGATGTCAAGAAGGGGTTCACACGATGCCTACCTATTCGCATTCCAGGCTTGAGAGCTACCAGAACTGCCCGCGGCAGTTCAAGCTTCACTACATCGACAAGATAGAGGTTGAGGAGGAGGGGATCGAAGCCTTCATGGGGTCGCGAGCGCATGAAGCCCTCGAGAAGCTCTACAAAGATATTCGCATGACCAAGGTTCCCACGCTGGAGGAGCTGCTTGCCTACTACGAGCAGCAGTGGGATAAGAACTGGCACGATAGTATCAAGATCGTGAGGAAAGAATATCTCCCCGAGCATTACAGGGAGGTCGGCAGAAAGGCGGTGGCGGAGTACTACGAGCAGCATCAGCCTTTCGATGAGTCGCGCACCATCGCGCTGGAGTACAAGGTGGCTTTCCCGATTGATGAGGCCGGAGACTACACGATACTGGGTTATGTCGACCGGCTTGCCGTGGCCAAGGACGGAACATACGAGATTCATGATTATAAGACCTCCGGGCGGCTTCCGACCCAGGCCCAGGCCGACAAGGACCGGCAGCTTGCGCTCTATCAACTGGCGGTCAGGGACATGTGGCCGGATGTCAAGCAGGTTGACCTGGTATGGCACTATCTTGTCTTCGGAAAAGAGATCAGGTCGCATCGCACATCGAAGCAGTTGGACAATCTGAAGCAGGACGTGATGGCCCGCATCAGGACGATCGAAGCCGACTCGGATTTCAGGCCGAGGGAAAGCGCGCTCTGCGACTGGTGTGCTTATACTCCATACTGCCCCGCCAAGAGGCACGAGTTTGAGATGTCGGAGCTCTCGCCGGAGAAGTATGCGAGCGAGAACGGCGTGACCCTGGTAGACAAGTACGCCGAGCTGGATACCAGGAAAACCGAGATCGAGAGAGATCTCGAGCAGGTGAAAGCGGCGCTGATAAAATACGCGAAGGACAAAGAGATTGAGGTCATCAAGGGAAGTGGCCACAGGGTGATGGTGAGATTCTACAAGGGCCTCGCCCTGCCCAGAAAGGATGAACCGGGCCGCAGGGAGCTCGAGGAGCTTGTCAAGGCCGAGGGCCTCTGGGAGCAGGTCGCGGTGATGAGTCCGGTGAGCCTCTCGAAGCTTGTTGAGAGGGGGGCGCTTGACACCGAATTGGCGCGAAAGATAAGTGATATGGGCCGCCAGGAAGAAAGGCCCTGGGTTAAATTGTCGAAGCTCCGGCGGGGCAGCAATTAGCCCTCGTCCGGGTGCCTGAGACGCTTTTGGTTCAGGCTGGATAATGGAGGCAGCAGAGTAGCGACGATGCGGATGAAGCCGAGAACCTTCCTATATCCCTTGCTGCTTACAGCGGTAGCCATTGTGCTTTCATCGTGCTCCAGGATGGACATGAGGATGGGAATGGGTGATGGCAGCGGAGTCAGGCTGTCATACCGGACCGCGGGTACCGGCGATGCCCTGGTCGTCATCCACGGTGGACCGGGCTATGAGAAGGCCCTCATGTATCCGGGGTTTGACGGGCTGTCCTCTGATCTGAAGGTGGTTTACTACGACCAGCGCGGCTGCGGCTCATCGGAGCCCTTGAGCCCCTCGACTCCCATGGACATCTCTGATCATGTCGAGGATCTCGAGGCCTTGCGCAGGTACCTCCGCCTACCCGAGATCTCCATTGCGGCCCATGGATGGGGGGCCGTGATCGCCCTGGGATACTGCCGGGAGTATGGTCAACATGTGAATTCGATAATCCTGATCACTCCGATTTCACCCTTCAAGCCGGAGCCCGAGGCCAGGAGCATGCTGGATCAGCTTCCGGGCAAGACCCGTGATGAGATCTTGGAGATCTACAACCATCCTGCCATTCCCCTCCTGGAGAAGCGGGAGCGGGTGATGAAACTGGTGCTGCCGGCTCTGTTTTATCGTGAGGAAGGACTTGACCGGGTGGATCTGAACGCACTGTCATTCTCGCCCGATGTCAATGTCAGGGCCATGGCGGGCTTAGGGTCGCTGGATGTCTTCCGGGATCTTGAGGACGTGAACGTGCCGACCCTTGTAATCGTCGGCAGACACGATCTGTCAACATCTGTCATGGACCAGATGGCGTATGCGGACGGGATTCGCGCCTCGAGCGCCATCGTCTTCAACAGCAGCGGCCACTTTCCTT
>JAUVJV010000133.1 GCA_030592245.1 Candidatus Eiseniibacteriota bacterium | reverse complement strand
CGGCAAGCAGCCGAATCCGGCCCATCATGCCATAACCCGGCTGGACGAAAAGGTCTCGGATTTCCTGCTCATCACCCAGAATGTGGATAATCTCCACCGGAGGGCCGGCACGCGGCGCCTGGTGGAGCTGCATGGGAATCTATTCAGGGCGCGGTACCTGGACTGCGGCGCCGTCATCTCAGATCTGCCGGTACCCCTTCCCGAGATTCCTCCGCACTGTACCTGCGGCGGAATGCTGAGGCCCGACATCGTGTGGTTCGGGGAGGCCTTGCCTGAGAAGGCCATCCGCGAGGCGTCCGAGGCGTCGAGGGACTGCGACCTGATGGTGGTTGCCGGCACTTCGGCGGTTGTCCAGCCGGCGGCCTCGATGCCGCTCCTGGCCAAGCAGGCGGGGGCGCACGTAGTGGAGGTAAATCCCGAGCCGACGCCCTTGACGCCCTATGTGGATCTCCACCTCGAGGGCAAGGCCGGGGAGGTCATCCCGGGCCTGGTGGACTCTATCCTCGAACTCATCTCCCCCTGACACTTGCTGCATTAGTCCCCTTTCCTGCTCAGGACGGTCACTCGGTGACAATCGGTAGTCGTGACCATATTCGCGATAATGGGCTCTCGGGCAGAGGGAAGGCAGGTGGTTTTTCCTTTGACTGGCCTCGCGAGCTCTGTTAGCCTTTCCAGAAGGTCGTCAAGGAGATACCTCTTTTGAGCAAATGGTATTGCTGGTTTCTTGCATTTCTATTTGCAGCTTCGGTGATTGTTGCGCCGTCGATCGCGGCGGCCCAGGAACCGATCCTGGTCTCCATCGATGACCCCGTCCCCGACCCGGTCCTGGTTTCCGTCGATGAGTTCGCTCCCGAGAGCGATCCCGACCACAACAGCGATCCCGGGGCGGACCTGACCTACCAGTTTGCCTGGCTGGAGGGGTCATCATCCGATACCCTGGTGATAACCCTCGATTTTGCCACCATCTGGACTGATATGCACCTCATAGTAGTCCTGGAGCGGGACGCCGATGCCGCCGGGGCCCCCAGCGACGCTTTCGAGTTTCCCGTGGCGTACCGGCACGACCTTAAGCCTGACTATGTGTTCACCTATAAGTACAGCGCCAATGACTATGCCGACTTGAGGCGCTGGAGGAACGACCGGTGGGAGTTCTGGAAGCCCGCCACCGATGAGTGGACTTCCAATCCCGATGATGCCAACAAGAACTCGCTGGAGCTCATCACGAAAGCTGCCGGCACGGTCCAGTTCAAGTTTCCCGCCTCCGCCATAGGGTCCATCGGGCCCAATGATACCTTGAGAATCCAGTCATATGTTACGCAGGAGTCGGTCGGCGACAAGTACTCGGCCCTGGATTCCAACCCCCACGATGTCACCCATGACATGCTTCCCGATACGGGCAACTGGTGGGAAACGGCCACCAACAGCGTTTTCCTCTCGGTTTATGCCGAGCATGTCCTACCGGACTTCGGAACGCCACCGGGCATGAGCCAGCCTGCTGTCATGCCGGATGAGATAACCGCCGGTGAGGATGTTCTCTTCACGGTCAGGGTGGAGGACAGCGGGGGCGGCATAGGCAATGTCTTTGCTGCCCTTGAGGACATCGGCGGTGAGCGCACGACGTCCATGTTTGATGATGGCACCAATGGGGACGAGACCGCCGGCGACGGGGTCTACTCCGTATCGTTCTCCGTGGCTCCCGACATCTCGGGGGGCACGTATACCATCCCACTCGTCGCGACCGACAGCTCGGGCGTTGCCTGGAATCTGGTCGGCACCCAGCTGACGATTATCAGCGCCGCGGAGGTGTTTCTCTCTGCGGAAGATGCCATCGGTGACGATCACGGGCCTAATAGGTCGGGTGAGGAAGGGCTCTACTATTTCTACCCCACGGAGAGCGTCTTCAAGGACGGGGTGTTCGATATCGAGCGGGCCGACTTCCTTATCGACGGCCGACACCTGGTCTTAAGGGTTTACCTGGGCAATGTGCTTTCCACCGGAGAGGTTGGCTGGGGTGCGCCCAATCCCGGGAACAAGTGCGGCAATCCCAACAAGGCAGAGCTCAACCTCCAGAAGATCGATGTTTACATGGATTCCGACGAGGAAACGGGCTCGACAACGGGCTATCCAGACCGGTACGCGGACATAGCCGAGTGGGATGCCTGGGACTATGGGGCTGTGGCCGATGGCTGGTGGGTGAGCCTGAATGTTTCCAATAACTCCGATGATATCGGCGACTGGACCAAGATGACCGGGCCCAATAAGGTCCACATCTGCAACGATTATGTCGAGGACTTTGTCGAGATCTATATGAGCCTGGAAGCTCTCGATCTACTCGAGGCGGAGGAGGAGCTTGACGCCGCGAAACTTGCCCAGGTCAGGGCCGAGCTCAAGCGATGGGACTATATAATCGCGATGTCCGGCCACGACGGCGATTCCGATGCCGGCAACCTGGGTGGAAGCCGGCCGGTCAATGCCGACATTGCCGAATGGCAATTCGGCGGCGGCTCCGATGCTCAGGACGGAAGAGAGCCCGATCCCAACCTCATAGATGTGCTCGCGATTCCCGGTGAGGGGAAGGGGCGGGGACGTGCCCAGGAAGACATGCTTAACTACAAGACCCCTGAGGCGGAGGACCGCTTCGAGCAGGAGCTCAACTCATGTTATCTCGAGGCCCAGGCGCAGTTCGCAGGCAAGATCGCCGGGACTGCAACCCTCAGCGATGCTACCGACAAGGTAAGCGTGGTCACCGTCACGGCCTCGGTCGGGGAGGAGACCGTCTCATCGGCCCAGACGGCTCCCGGAGGGGGAGAGTACCTGCTTTCCGATGTTCCCGATGGCAGTTACTCTGTGGAGGCTGCGGCTCTGTTTTATACCAGCAGTATCACCCGGATCGTAACGGTCGAAGACGGGGGAAGGGTTGATGGCATCGATTTCGAACTTGATGCCACCACCGGAACCATCGCCGGTACCGTGACCCTGGATAATGCTTCGGATGAGACTACCGTAATTCGGGTGATTGCATACCGGGATGACATGGCGGACAAGTGGGTCAACGCGCCACCCGGGGGCGGAGCATATGAGATCAGGTTCCTTGAACCCGGCATCTACACTCTGGAGACTTCGAGCCGGGGCTACAAACCCGCGCGGATAGAGGACATCGCCCTTGAGGCCAACGCCTATGTGGGTGACCAGGATTTCTTGCTCGAGGAAGTCACCGGCACCCTCATGGGTAATATCACCCTTGGTGGGCAGAGCACGGATTCAAGGCTCTACCTGACGGACGCAGGCGGGGACGTGCTCGGTGACACCGCTATGGTGATAGAGGGTGGAAGCGGCCCTTATGAATTCATCAACCTCGAGGACGGGTCATACACTGTGTTTGCCGACGCCCGGGGATATGTGCGGTTGGATTCGTCGTTCATCATCAGTGGCGGTGACACCGCGACCGTGGATTTCCCGCTGGGCCTGGCGGTGGCCACTCGGTATGTCTTCATCGATTCGGTGATAGACGTGGCCCATTCGCAGACCTTCGATACCGATGGGTTACTGGGCAATGAGATCTACTCTCGCGGGACGCCGATGAGCGTTCCCGATGACACCATCTATTTCTTTGCCGAGGTCATGTTTGAGCCCAGGGATGCGGAGGATAATTCCGCCATCTTTGACAGCTCGGCCCTGGATAGCGTGCTGGTCACGACGACGCTGCTTGACCCCGACGTGCCCACCAGAGGTACGGTACTTCTCGCGGGCAGCCCCGACTATACCCAGCCGATACCCGACAACATACTTACCGGCGTCAATATCGCCGATGGGGTCGGCCTTTTCTATGTTGCCGATGATGACGTTGAAGTCCTGAGGGTTGATCTGACCCGGAATGAGGCGGAAGGGGCGGTCGAGGTAGGCATTGGGGACCTCAAGCCGGCCGGGATCAGCCTCTCGGTTGATACCACCGAGGCTACGGTGGGTGGGGAGGAACGGATAGAGGTAGGTGTCCAACTTGTTGATGTCAGGGGCAACCCACTTCCCACGGTAGCGGTCCCGATCCGGATGGAGACTGTCGAGGGCTCTCCGGATTTCGATCCGGAGTCCAACTTGACAGACGCCAACGGATACTTCCGGGTTTACCTGACTTCCGAAGTCTCCGGGAAGACGGTCTTCAGCGCCCTGACGGAACCCGGTCCGCATGAGGGGCTGTCGGCGGATCCCGTCACGGTGCTCTTCAGTCCCGGTCCGCCCGAGGAGTTCACGGCGAGGCTGGTCCCGGGGTGGGCACAGCTTGGGGGTAAGATCGATCTCGAGCTCCAGCTGGTGGATGTCTTCGGCAATGCGGTAAAACAGGCTGGCGTGAACGTGGATCTTGACGCCGAGCCCGCGGAGCTTCTGGCATCGCTTGAGACCCCGGTGGTGACCGACACCCTGGGTGCGGCCACGTCAGCCATTGAGGCCGGTGACCGCTATGGTATCGCGACCATAGACGGGGATTCGGATTATCCCGTTCCCAGTGTTAACCTCAAGATAGACGCCAGGCTCGTGGCTGTGGATGAGGAGGCGCCCGAGAGCGATGCCAGCCACAACAGCGACCCGGGCGCCGACCTTACCACCATGTTTGGCTGGACGGTCGCGGATACTTTTAAGGTAAGGGTGGACTTCTCGAGTTCCTGGAGTGATGTGCTCCTGATGGTCATCTTGGAGACTAAGAATGACCGTGCGGGTGCCGAACAGGATGCTTTCGAACAGCCCATCTTCTACAGGCACACCCTGAGACCGGACTATGTCTTCACAACCAAGTACAGCGCGGAGGATTACGCAGATCTCCGCAGGTGGAACAGCGGAACCGCGAGCTATGAGTTCTGGACGGGCAGCAGCTGGGGCGACGGCGGAAGCGCTATCGACATGATAACGAAGACGCCATTCAATGTTACGTTTAACTTCCCCATGGATGCCGTTGGCCAGGTGAGCCCCGGCGACACCGTGAGGATGGAGGCTTATGTGAGCCAGGAGCTCTCGACGGGTGATAAGTACAATGCCCTGGACTCGACGCCTCACGATGCCACCCACGATATGCTGCCCAGGACGGGCGACTGGTGGGAGACTGCCACGCGGCCGGTCTCGCTGTCCAAGTACGGCGAGTTTGTGGTTCCGGCCATGGCGACGCCTCCGGACCTGAGTGATCCCACGGCGGCCCCCGACAGCGTCCAGACGGGCGATGATGCTCACTTCAGTGTCCGGGTGGACGATGCCGGGGGCGGCATCGGCGATGTCTTTGCCAACCTCGTCGCAGTGGGCGGGGACGCCGTGACCAGGCTCAATGACGATGGCCTGGACGGTGACCTCAGTCCCGGCGACAGTCTCTATACCACGCTATTCACCATTCCTGCGGGTGTCGAGCAGGGAGACCGCGAGATCTTCTTCGTCGCAAAAGACGGTCTCAACATCTTGGAATCCACGATCTCGACCACCATCAAGGTGACCAACCCGCCGGAGTTCATTCTCACCGTGCTGGATGAGATCGGCGATGATCACGGCCCCAACCTCAGGGCCGATAATGGCAATCCCATCGACGGCCTTTACTACTTCTATCCCACCAACGGTGTCTTCGACAAGGGCACGTGGGATCCGGCGAGACAGACCTATGTCGGAGGGGTATACGACCTGGAGCGCGTGGACCTCTTCATAGACGGCTCCTTCCTTGTCTTCCGGGTCAAGGTGGGCAATGTGCCCACCTCCGAGGAGATAGGATGGAATGCGCCCAACCCGGGCCCGACCTGTACCAACCCGTTCAAGGCCGACTTCAACCTTCAGAAGATCGATATTTACATAGACTCCAAGGAGGGTAGCGGCGCTACGGCCGGCTTGCCTTTCCGCTTCGTCGACGTATCCAGGAACGATGCCTGGGAGTATGCCATCGCCATCGAGGGCTGGTACCGGTCGCTCATCATATCCAATGGCGAGAACTCCACCTCTTTCTGGACCTTGAGAAAGCAGACCAACCAGGTCGACTTCTGCAATGATTTCGTGGAGGACTATGTCGATGTGAAGGTCGCGCTCAGCTCGATCGGCAATCCCACGGTCGAGGAGATCAAGAAGTGGGATTTCATAATCACCATGCACAGTCATGACGGCGAGAGCAATGATCAGAACTTCGGCGGGTCGCGCTGGGTCAACCAGGGCACCAGCGAGTGGCAGTTCGGCGGCGGCCGCGAGGGCGAGGCGGGAAGAGAGCGCGATCCCAACCTGATGGACCTGGTCACCATAGTCGGTGAAGGCAAGGATCCCGGAAGGCCCCAGGAAGAGATGCTCAACTACCTGCTTCCCGATGCCGTGAACCGCTTCGACAGTGGCCGCACCGCCTGTGTCATTGAGGCCACCTTCTCCGAGGATATATCGCCGCCCGTGATCGTACCTTTCCCAACCGACGGCTTCGCTCATAACCCGTGGTATGTGCTCGAGCACTGCCCGGCGGCGTTCTATACCGAGGTGCTCGATCAGAGCAGCGTGGACCGGGTCGATTTCTACTGGCGCCCGCTTGATGAGAGCGAGCTAAACAAGGTCGGCATGGCTAATGTTATTGAGGGCATCT
>JAUVJV010000317.1 GCA_030592245.1 Candidatus Eiseniibacteriota bacterium | reverse complement strand
GGAACTCGGCGCACTACACCTATAAGCTCTTCAAGATCTCGCCCGACGGCGGTTTCCCTTTGGAGCTGCCCCTGGACAAGGTGTCATTAATCTCCTGGGAGCCCGACGGGCGCCGCATCGCCTTCAACCGCTTCTCCAGGGAATTCAGGACCTGGAAGCGGTACCGGGGAGGTCTCGCCCAGGACATCTGGGTCGGCGATACCAGGAAGCTGGATTTCAGGAAGGTAACGACCTTCGAGGGTACGGACGCTTTCCCGATGTGGATAGGGGACCGGATCTACTTCGTGTCCGATCGCGATGCGACCATGAACATCTACAGCATGGACCCGCAGGGCGGAGACATAAGGCAGCGCACCTTCCACGATGAGTATGATATCCGCTGGCCGTCTCACCAGGGTGACAGGATTGTCTATGCGAACGGCGGAGACATCTGGCTTCTTGATACAGGCTCAGGCGATTACAGCATGATCCCGATTGAGGTCCCGTCCGACAGGGTCGAGGAGAGGATGCGCTGGGTCAGCCCGGGCCGCTACGTGACCGACTACGAGGTCGCCCCCAAGGGCAGCCGGGTCGCCTTCTGCGCGCGCGGAGACATCGCCCTGGTTCCGGCCAAGGAAGGCAGGACCATCGCCTTGACCAATACCTCAGGCATACGCGAGAAATACCCGCGCTGGTCACCCGATGGGAAGAAGCTCTCCTATGTGTCCGAGGCCTCGGGCGAAGAAGAGATCTACCTGGTGGACATCCCGGATGGCGAGCCCAAACAGCTTACCGATAAGACCGGAACCTGGAAGTATCCGCCCCAATGGTCACCCGATGGGAAGAAGCTGGCTTATACCGACGGGAACCAGACCATACACGTGGTCGATGCCGAGACGGGCCGGGTGACCCGGGTCGACTCGAGTGATGTCTGGGAAATCAGGGCCTTTGACTGGTCACCCGACAGCAGGTGGCTTGCCTACTCCAAGTATGAAGACCAGCGATTCCAGTCGGTTTTCATCTGCGATACAGAGACCGGCGATGTCACCCGGATTACCGATACCTTCACCGATGACGATGAGCCGGTCTGGGATCCTGAAGGCAAGTATCTCTACTTCCTTTCCAGCCGTACCATCAATCCCGTACTGAGCAAGATAGGCTTCGAGGCAATCGTGGACAAGACCTCCAAACCTTATCTCATCGTGCTCCAGGCGGGGGAGAAGTCGCCCTTCTTCCCCAAGGAGCCGGAGGAGCTCGAGGAGGAGGAGGAGAACGGTGAGGACAACGGCAAGGACGACGACAAGCACGGCGATGATGAAGAGGAAACCGAGGTCACGGTGATCGACCTCGACGGCATCATGGACCGGGTGGTAGAGGTTCCGGTCGATGCGGGCCACTATGACAACTTAAGGGCCGCCGAGGGCAAGATCTTCTACCGTTCGCGCCCGTCGATGGGCATGGCCGAGGGTCAGCGCCGCGGCCGTGAGGCCCAGCCGGTCCACAACGTTCACATGTATGATTTCGGGGAGAAGGAAGAGGAAACGATCCTCTCCGGTGTCAACTCATACCGCCTTTCCCCGGATGGTAAGAAGCTCATTTATAAGAAGATGGATTCATACCACGTTGTTGATGCCGGCAAGCAGGGCGGCAATGATGATGGCAAGTCAGCGGTCGATCTTTCCAGCTGGAAGATAAAACTCGATCCCCGCGCGGAGTGGGAGCAGATGTTCAACGAGGCCTGGAGGCTCCAACGCGATTTCTACTGGGCCCCCAACATGGCCAGGATCGACTGGCACGGTGTCAAAGCCAAGTACGGGAAGCTCCTACCCAGGGTTGCCACCAGGGATGAGTTGAGTGATCTCATCGGGGAGATGATTGCGGAGCTTTCAACATCCCATACCTATATCTGGGGTGGTGACCGGGTGAGTCCCGATCGCATAAGAGTGGGGATGCTCGGTGCCGACATCGCCCCCGAAGGCCCCGGGGGGTACTACAAGATCACCAAGATATATCCGCTCGAGCCTTCGGCGATCGACCAGCAGTCACCTCTTACCCTGTCTCACGCGGGTGTGGAGGTCGGCGACTATGTGCTTGCCATTAACGGCGAAGAGATCAAGTTGCCGGACAACTTCTATTCTGCCTTCCTTAACCTGGTAGACACCGAAGTTCTGCTCACCGTGAATGATAAGCCCTCGTTCAAGGATGCGAGGGAAGTGATGGTGAAGACCATCGGCGGCGAGGGCGGAGTGAGATACCTCGACTGGGTGCGGACCAACAGGGAATACGTGGAGAAGGCCTCGGACGGGCGCATAGGCTATATCCACATCCCCGACATGGGCACCTCGGGGCTGATCGAGTTTCAGCGTACGTTCTATCCGCAGCTCGACAAGCCGGGTCTCCTGATCGACGCCCGCTACAATGGCGGCGGCTTCGTGTCCGAGCTTATCCTGAGGCGCCTCTCGGTGAACCTCCTGGCCTATGGCAAGCCGCGCAAGGGCAAAGTATACCGCTATCCTGATGATGCAGTGAATGCGCACATGGCGGTGCTTACCAATCAGCAGGCGGGCTCCGACGGCGACATCTTCCCGCGCGTCTTCAAGCTGGCCGAGCTCGGCCCGGTGATCGGCATGCGTACCTGGGGAGGCGTTGTCGGAATCAGGATGGACAAGCCCTTCATCGACGGCGGCATGATGACCATCCCCGAATTCGCCTGGTGGGAAGCCGGTGAGGGATGGACGATGGAGAATTACGGAGTCGATCCTGATATCGAGATCGAGAATATGCCCGGCGATGTGATTCACGGGAAAGATGCCCAGTTAGAGAAGGGGATCCAGGTGCTCATCGAAGAGCTGAGGAAGGATCCCAAGAAGCAGCCGGACCTTCCAGCATACCCGGATAAGAGCAAGAAGAAGTAGTCAGTCATAGTTCTTGAGGGGCCAGGTCAACCGGATCAGCGCGTTGGCCCGGCCCCTTTGTTTCTAGGTTGAGTCAGACCTCTTGATCGACGCCTGGTGTATGGTTGTCGGGGTCAGGCCTTGAATTCTGGCGCGAGTGTGCTAGAATGCGAGGCCTGACCCCGGCTGTATTCTCAAGGAGGTGTGACCTGAGTCTGGTTGAGGCGCCAACGGGTTTTGTGATCCAGGTTGAGGGTATCACCAAGCGTTTCCCCCGTGTGATAGCCAACCGCGATGTGAGCCTGGATATCCGATACGGTGAAGTCCATGCGCTTGTGGGGGAGAACGGCGCCGGGAAGTCGACCCTGATGAACATTCTCTACGGGCTTACCCGACCCGACTCCGGGAAGGTCCTGCTACGCGGCAAGCCCCTTCCTGTTTCCGAGGGCTTCCTGGGAATAGACTACGGCATCGGGATGATCCACCAGCATTTCATGCTGATCGGGCAGTTCACGGCTCTTGAGAATATCGTGCTGGGTTCGGAGCCGAGGAAGGGTGTATTCCTGGATACCGGTACGGCCCGCAGCCGGGTCGAGAACCTCATGCGAGAGTATGGCATGGAAGTGGACCTCGACCGCAAGATCGATGATCTCTCGGTGGGGGAGGAGCAACGGGTCGAGATACTCAAGGTCCTCTACAGAGATGCCCGTATCATAATCATGGATGAGCCCACCGCGGTGCTCACTCCCCAGGAGACGCGCAGCCTCTTCTCGACCCTGAAGACCCTCTCCGACGGCGGCCGCACGATCATCTTTATCACCCACAAGCTTGGAGAGGTAATGGAAGTGGCGCGGACGGTCACCGTGTTGAGGGCCGGTGAGGTGATCGGCACCATGCCCGTCACGGAAACCGACGCCGCCCGGCTGGCGGAGCTGATGGTGGGCAGAAGCATCGAGACGGTCTGGGGCAGGAAGGCCGGATCGCAGGGCGAGCCCGTACTGGCAG
>JAUVJV010000018.1 GCA_030592245.1 Candidatus Eiseniibacteriota bacterium | reverse complement strand
CTCACCGGCAGGAAATACGGCCTCATCGAGCGCTATAAGACCGAAGATGCGGAACGCATAGTGATAGCCTTAGGTTCCACTTGTGGCACCGCCAAGGCCACGGTGGACGATCTCCGGGAGAAGGGCGAGACGGTGGGACTCCTCAAGATCAGGTGTTTCAGGCCCTTCCCGGTCAAGGAAGTAAGGGAAGCCTTAAGCGGAGCCAGGGCCGTCGGGGTGCTGGACCGCTCGGTTTCCTTTGGCGCGCAGGGAGGCCCCGTGATGATGGAAGTCCGCTCGGCGCTTTATGGTGAGACAGCACCGCCGATCAAGGGCTATATCTACGGGCTGGGCGGCCGCGATATCAATCCCGACCACATAGGCCAGGCCTTCGACGAACTGAAGGACATCGCTTCGAGTGGAAAGAGCTCAGACGAGACGGGATTCCTGGGTGTGAGGGAATAGGAGGTCAGAGGTGCCAAGCATAAAAGAACTATCCAAGCGAGAAGAGTTACTCACAGGCGGCCACCGGGCGTGCGCCGGATGTGCCGCTACCATCATCGTGCGGCAGGTACTTCTGGCCGCGGGCAAGGACGTGGTCGTCGGATGCTCGACGGGCTGCCTCGAGGTGGTGACCACCATTTTCCCGTATACAGCCTGGAAGGTGCCCTTTATCCATAATGCGTTCGAGAATGTCGCTTCGACCGTGAGCGGCGTGGAGTCCTCTTACAGGTCGCTCAAGCGCCAGGGCAAGATAACCAGGGACATGCGCTTCATCGCCTTCGGCGGAGACGGCGGGACCTATGACATAGGACTTCAGGCCTTATCCGGCGCCGCCGAGCGGGGCCACAGGATGCTCTACATATGCTATGACAATGAGGCATACATGAACACGGGTATCCAGAGATCGAGCGCGACGCCCATCGGGGCGGCGACGTCGACGTCTCCGGCCGGCGATAAGATCCCGGGCAAGACCCAGTACCACAAGGACATGACCAAGATCATGGCCGCTCACCGGATCCCCTATGTTGCCCAGGCATCGCCCAGCCACTGGAACGACCTGGTCAAGAAAGTGGAGAAGGCGCTGGCCAAGGACGGGCCGAGCTTCATAAACATCATCTCCCCGTGTCACCGGGGCTGGCGCTATCCCATGGAGGACACCATAGAGATGGCCCGCCTCGCGGTGGAGACATGCTTCTGGCCGCTCTATGAGTGTGACGAGGGGACCTGGGCCATTACTTACACGCCGAAGGAGAAGCTGCCCCTTAGCGAGTTTACGGAGAGGCAGGGAAGGTTCGCGTACTTGAAGGACCATCCCGAGGTTTATAAGTCGGGGCAGGACGAAATCGACCGCCGCTGGCTCGAGATCCAGGCGTTGGCGGGTATCGGCAATCTCTGCGTTGCGCCCTGTGAAGAGGCCGGGGACTCGAATTGACCCGGTCCTTTGCTGACAGGCTTGCTGCCCTGGTCGGCACGGGACTCTATTCGGGTTACTTTCCCGTCTTTCCGGGTACGGTGGGCAGCGCCGCGGGCGTGGTGCTCTATATTATCCTCCTCAAGGCGGGAGCCTTGACGGAGGGCTCTCCCCTGGGTTGGGTAATCACCCTGGCGGCCTTGTTCGCGATCGGTGTGCCTGCGGCCCACCGGTGTGAGAAACTCTATGGGCATGACGCGAAGCCCATCGTGATAGACGAGGTCTGGGGCATGCTGATCTCGCTTGTATATCTCCCGGTTACCTGGAAGTGGATCCTGGCCGCGTTCCTACTCTTCAGGTTCTTTGACGTGGTCAAGCCTTATCCGGCGCGCCGCGCCGAGCGAGTGAGTGGTGGCCTTGGCATCATGCTTGATGACGGTGTTGCGGGGCTCTACACACTTGTCATACTGCATATCGCAAGAAGCCTGCTGGGGTGAGGTCTATGCGGGCCATCATACTTACCATCGGTGACGAGCTCACCGCCGGTCACACGATTGATACCAACTCGTCCTACCTGGCCGGGCGGATCGGCGAGCAAGGTATAAGAGTGTGCAGGCTCGAGACTGTTGGGGATGATGTGAAAGTTATCGCCAGGCGGATCGAGATCGCGCTTGATGATGCCGACCTCGTTTTCATTACCGGCGGGCTGGGACCGACGAGTGACGACATCACCAAAGAGGCCGTTGCCCTGGCCACCGGGAGGAAGATGGTGATCGATCCCGGGCTGAGGGCGCAGCTGGAGGCGAGGTTCGCCCAGTACACAACAGCGACCCCCGCCGTGGTCGACTCACTTGCCGGGATCCCTGAGAGATCCGAGATCATCGAAAACCGGGCGGGCGCCGCCGCGGGCTTTTCCATAGAACACGGAGACGCGCGGATCTTTGTGATGCCCGGGGTGCCGCACGAGATGGAGGCCGTTTTCGTCCATGGCATATTGCCGATCTTGAGGCGTTTGCCGAGGCCGGAGGTTACCATTACCAGGGTGCTTAAAACCACGGGCCTGAGCGAGTCGACGATTGCCGGCGAACTTGAGCCGGTGATCGATGAGATCGAGGCGGGACTTGGCTACCTTCCCCGGCCGGGAGGTGTAGAGCTCCGCCTCACGGCGTGCGGCCCCGAGGACCGGGTGATGAGGATCCTATCGGAAAGCACGCGGATCATAGTCGCGGCCCTGGGCGAGCGCGTCTATTCGACGGAAGGTGAAGATATCCACTTCGTTGTAGGCAGGATGCTGATTGACCGCGGACTCACCATTGCAGTTGCCGAATCATGCACCGGCGGTCTCATAGGTCATCTGCTTACGCAGGTTCCGGGAATCTCCGCGGTCTTTGACAGGGCTATCGTCGCATACAGCAACAGCGCGAAGACCGACAGCCTGGATGTTCCAGCCGCCTTGATCGAGGAGCATGGGGCGGTGAGCCCCGAGGTCGCCGAGGCCATGGCGCGCGGAGTAAGAGAAAGAGCGGGAACAGGCATAGGGCTTTCGACGACCGGCATTGCGGGGCCGGGTGGAGGGACCGAAGAGAAGCCGGTGGGCCTGGTCTACTTCGGCCTTGCCGACTTGGAAGGCTCGGAAACGGGCAGGATGGTTTTCCGGGGTTCGCGAGAGACCGTCAAGATCAAGGCTGCGGTGCATGGCCTTGATCTTGTGCGATGTCACTTGCTCGGTCGGGGGCTTTAGGCCGGTGGAGAATTCACGCATGGAAGGTGCTCGAACTGAGGCGATGCGTGCCTTCATAGCGGTTCCTGTGAGCGATGAGGTGAGGTCGACCGTTGAGGCCCTCGAGCGGGAGCTCAGGCGGATCGGGGCGGATGTCAAATGGGTGGTTCCAGGCAATGTCCATCTTACGCTTAAGTTCCTGGGGAACATCCGGCCGGACGATGTCGAGCATCTCAGGATCTCGCTCCGCGAGGCGCTGGGGGGCGTGACCTCCTTCGAGGCTACTGTTGCCGGATTGGGGACGTTTCCCCGGGGCCGCGGCAAGCCCCGCGTGGTCTGGATGGGGCTTGAGTCGGGCGTCGACAAGCTCAGGAGTTTGGCCGGCAACGTCGAGGACGCCTGCGCCTCGCTCGGCTTCGAGCGCGAGAAGCGGCCCTTCGCCGGACACCTTACGATCGGCCGCTCACGCAGCGGTGGAGGCAGGCTTAAGGAGCTGGCCGAAGGGGTGAGAGAGGTCCGATTTAATCCCTTGCAACTCAGGGTCGATAGGGTTAATCTCGTTAGAAGCAGGCTTAGTCCCGAGGGGCCTACCTACACAGTTCTCGAGAGTTTCTCTCTCGGTGGTTAATGAAAAGGGGGGGCTGGGCAATGGCAGCGAAGCAAAAAACAAAACCTGCTGCTGAGAGCATTCCAAGCAGTGACACCAAGGCCAAGGACAGGGCGCTCGATGCGGCTATCACCCAGATAGAACGGCAGTACGGCAAAGGTTCTATCATGCGGCTGGGCGAGGGACCATCCAGGGCCGAGATCGGGGTTATTCCCACCGGTTCGGTCGGACTCGATCATGCGCTTGGCATCGGCGGCGTGCCGAGAGGCCGGGTCATCGAGGTCTTCGGACCCGAATCATCGGGAAAGACCACCCTGGTACTTCACATCATCGCCAGTGCCCAGAAGCTGGGAGGAATGGCGGCTTTCGTGGATGCGGAGCATGCGCTTGATCCGGACTACGCGAAGGCCCTCGGAGTGGACATCGACAACCTGCTGGTGTCCCAGCCGGACACGGGTGAGCAGGCGCTGGAGATCACCGACATGCTGGTGAGGAGCGGAGCGCTTGATGTGGTCGCGATCGATTCGGTCGCCGCGCTGGTGCCGCGCGCCGAGATCGACGGCGAGATGGGTGAGTCCCAGATGGGGCTTCAGGCCAGGCTGATGTCCCAGGCCCTGAGGAAACTCACGGGCTCGATCAGCAAGTCGCGCACCTGCGTGATCTTCGTCAACCAGATCAGGATGAAGATCGGCGTGATGTTCGGAAACCCCGAGACCACCTCCGGTGGACGGGCGCTCAAGTTCTATTCGTCCGTCAGGATTGACATCCGTAGAATAGGCTCCATCAAGGATGGCGAACAGGTGGTCGGCAACAGGACCCGGACCAAGGTGGTCAAGAACAAGGTGGCCCCGCCCTTCAGGCTGGCGGAATTCGATATCCTCTATGGTACCGGCATATCGTATGAGGGCGAGCTCATCGACCTGGGTGTGATGCATGATATCATTGAGAAGAGCGGCACGTGGTATTCCTTCGGGAAGGAAAGACTGGGTCAGGGAAAAGACAATGCGCGCAAGTACCTTATGGAAAACGATGAGCTGAGGGTCGAGATTGACACAAAGGTAAGAGAGGCCCTGGAGCTGCCCATACCGTCGGCCAAGAGCGCGTCAACTGAATGATATGACCGGGTTTGAAACATGACCGGTTTTGAATCTTCGCCTGTAGTCTCCGTCGTGGAGCGTGTCCCCAGGAAGAGCGAGTATCTCGTAAAGCTCTCCGATGGGTCTGAGATAAGGGTTCTCGAGAATGATCTCGGCCGGTTCGGCCTGGAGGTGGGCGCCTGTGTCGACCGGGCACAGGCGGAAGCGATCGATTCCGCGTACGCTTATGGCAAGGCCCGCCAGGCTGCCGTGAGGCTCCTCAAGGTCAGACCCAGAACCGAAGTGGAGCTCAGGAAACAGCTCCGGGCGAGGAATATCCCCGGCGCTGCATCGAACAGGTTGATCGAGGACCTCAAGGCCGAGGGCCACGTGGATGACCGGGTCTTTGCCCGGCTATGGATAACGGAAAAGATCTCAAGAGGCACTCATGGCAGGAAGCTCCTCGAGCATCAGCTCAGGACCAGGGGCATCACGAGGGAGGTCCTGGAAGAGGTGCTGGCGGGGGAGTACAGTGTTGAGGCCGAGACCGGGGTCGCGAGGGAACTTGCGGTGAAGAGATTCTCCAGGTTCGGCCACATGCCGGAGGCCGCGGCAAGGCGGAGGGTGTTCGGCCACCTCTTGAGACGCGGTTTCGCCTCTGAAGTGGCGGCGGGCGCTGTTGACTACGCCGCCGGTCGATCGAACGGAGAAGACTGAACATGAAGTCAAATGAACTCCGCAAGGCTTTCCTGGACTACTTCCGGGACAGGGGTCATACGGTGGTGCCGAGCGCCTCGCTGGTCCCCGAAGGTGACCCTTCATTGCTTTTCAACATAGCGGGCATGGTGCAGTTCAAGCAGTTCTATGCCTCCAAGGGGGCAATCCCCTTCACCAGGGCGGCATCGGTGCAGAAGTGCCTTCGTGCGAACGATCTCGACGAGGTCGGACGTACTGCCATGCACCATACTTTTTTTGAAATGCTGGGCAACTTCAGCTTCGGCGATTACTTCAAGCAGGAGGCCATCGAGTGGGCCTGGGATTTCATCACCAATGTCGTCGGCCTGCCCGTGGAGAAGCTCTATATCACGATCTATGAGGACGATGACGAGGCCGAGAATATCTGGGTCGAGCAGATGGGCATTGCCCGCGAGAAGATCTATCGCCTGGATAAGTGTGATAACTTCTGGGGGCCTGCGGGCCGTACCGGAGCCTGCGGCCCATGTTCGGAGATTCACTTCGACCGGGGCAGCGAAGTCGGCTGCGGTAGCCCCGATTGCACACCCGCGTGTGACTGTGACCGCTTCGTTGAGGTCTGGAACCTGGTATTCCCCCAGTTCTTCCAGGATGAGGAAGGCAATCAGGGCCCGCTGGAGCGAAAGGGTGTCGACACGGGGATGGGTCTGGAACGCCTCGCCATGGCAAGCCAGGGCGCCGAGTCCACCTTCGAGACCGACATCTTCCTGCCCATCATCGAATTCGTGAAAGACGAAGCCAATATCGATCGCAGAGACACCTCGCAGGAAGTGGCGGTACGGGTGATCGCGGATCACGCTCGCGGCCTGTGTTTCGCCATCTCCGAAGGGGTGCTTCCCTCCAATGAGGGGAGAGGCTATGTGATCAGGAGAATCTTGAGGCGCGCTGTTGTCAAGGCCCTGGAGCTGGGAATCCGGGAGGCCTTCATCTACAAAGTCGCGGGCCGGGTAATCGATGTAATGAGGGATGCCTACCCCGAGCTCACTGATCACCAGGAAAAGATAGCGCTTATTATCAAGGCCGACGAGGAGCGCTTCGAGAAGACCCTCTCGAGGGGCATGGCCATTCTTAAGGATGCTCTGGAGGATCTCAAGGCAAAGAAGGACGATGTGGTTTCCGGCGATATCGTCTTCAAGCTCTACGACACTTACGGATTCCCGGTCGAGATAACCCGGGAGCTGGCGGAGACACAAGGTTTCAAGATCGACCTGGACAGCTTCGAGAGCGAGATGGAAGCCCAGCGCCAGAGGGCACGCCAGTCAAGCAAGATAGGCGGTGACCGGGAGGTCGCCGACGACATGGGCCGGGCGCCCGAGAGCTTCGTCGGTTACGGGGCTCTCGAGGTCCCCACGGTGATATCGGCCATGAGGCGCGGCGGTGACGACGTGGCCTCGGCATGCGGCGGCGAGGAAGTTGAGATCGAACTCGAGAGAACTCCCTTTTACCCCGAGGGTGGCGGCCAGGTGAGCGATGTGGGCACGGTGGCCGGAAACAGTGGAAGGGGCTGCGTGAAGTGTGTTGCCTGGCTGGGTGGGGACACGATAATGCACAGGGTCGCCGTTGAGAGCGGGACCTTGAGTGTCGGGGACGGGGTTGTTGCCAAAGTCGATGTGCCGAAGCGTAAGGCCACCCAGCGAAACCATACTGCTACCCACCTTTTGCATTCGGCGCTGCGCTCGGTTCTGGGCGGTCATGTGAGACAGTCCGGGTCGCTGGTCGCCCCCGACAGGCTGCGGTTCGACTTCACGCACTACGAACCCCTTTCCGACGCCGAGGTCACCAAGATAGAGGACATGGTCAATGCAAGGCTGCTGGACAATATGCCTGTCCAGTCGTCGGTCGAGGCCTACGAAAGCGCCCGGGACAGAGGTGTCATCGCTCTCTTCGGTGAGAAATACGGCCAGGAAGTCAGGGTGGTCAACATCGAAGCCACGAGCTGCGAGCTTTGCGGCGGCACCCACGTGATGGCAACCGGCGAGATTGGCGCGTTTCGAATCATCTCGGAGTCCGGGATCGCCTCTGGCGTGAGGCGCATAGAGGCCATGACCGGCTCGACGGTGGTCGATGCGGGAAGGGACTCAGACAGGGAGATCGAACGCATCGCCACGACCTTGAGAGTGCCGGTCCACGACGTGGAAGAGGGGGCGCGGAAAACCGTCGAGAGGCTTAAGGCTCTCGAGCGCGAGGTATCGGACCTTCGCGGGCGGCTGGCCGGCACAGAGGTCGGTGACATCTTGAAATCGGCCGTTGACGTGAAAGGCATCAAGGTCATTGGCTCCAGGGTCGACGCACCCGACCTCGAGATGCTCAAGCGCCTGGCCGACCGGCTCAAAGAGAAACTGCCCGATGGCGTGATTTGCATTGGCAGCGCATCACCTGAGAGGGTATTCATAGTGGTAAGCGTATCGCCCTCGGTCGTGGAGCAGAGGGGTGTCAAGGCCTCGGCCATAGCCAAGAAAATGGGCGAGATGGTCGGTGGACGTGGTGGAGGGAAGGACACCTTCGCCCAGGCCGGCGGCAAGGATGAGAGCAATCTGGACAATGCCCTTGGGCAGTGCGCGGAGGTTGTCGGGAGTCTTGCCAGATAGAGCATCGCGGAGTGAAGTTGTCTGCATCGGTTGTACCTGGATGTGCGGTGTTTGTAGCGCCGTATGCCGGGAGGACGCGATAGCCTGCGACGGCGGCTCTGTCAGGGTGAATCCCGAGCGTTGCAGCCGCTGTCTGGTGTGCGTGAGATTATGCCCCGTGGGGATCCTGGAGGATAGGACCTTTGAGGGACTTTGATGTAATAGTGGTGGGTGGCGGGTGCGCCGGCCTGTGGGCGTCCGTGGCCTCGGCAAGGAACAAGGCCAGGACCCTCCTGGTGGAAAGATCCTCCCGCATCGGCGAGAAGATATCGTGTGCCGAAGCCGCCAGCTACCTGGGCTTGAAGCAGTTCCTGGAGCCACGGACCGAGTGGATATCGACCAGTATAGAGAGGGCGGCGCTGGTAAACCCCGAGGGTCGCTCCGTGGGCATACAGGAGGCGGGAGCGGGATACGTGCTTGATAAGGGCGTCTTTCTCTCCGGCTTGTCGGAGATGGCCGATGAGGAGGGAGTCGATATCCGGACCTCCGTGAGCGCCGGTATGGTACGCTCTCTCAAGGACGGCGGCTTCGAGATCGAGATCACCGGAACCGGCGGGATGCGCAGGATGACCTGCGGTGCAGTGGTGGGTGCGGACGGAATAGAGTCGAGAGTTGGGAGAGGAATGGGAATTTTAGAGGGCCTCAAGCCATCGAACGTCTTCTCATGCGCCCAGCACAGGGTTGATGGTATCGATATTACTCCGGGCACCGTGGAGTTCCATTTCGGAAAAGATGTGGCGCCGGGTGGGTATGCCTGGGTCTTTCCCAAGGGAGAGTCCTCTGCGAACGTCGGTGTCGGCATTATGTATAGTTCGAAACCGGGTCCCGCAGCGGTCGATTATCTTAAAGCTTTCAAGCAGAAGCGGTGTGCCCGGGCCGAGATCAAATGGACACTGTGCGGGGGCGTGCCGAGTAGAAAGTCGCCTCACAAGGCATTCGGCAAGGGCGTCTTCCTGGCCGGCGACGCGGCGGGGGCTGCGGACCCAGTGTCCGGGGCCGGGATAGTGCCCGGAATGGAATCCGGCGGCATCGCGGGACAGGCCGCCTCGTCGTATGCTCTGGGAAGCTCACTGCGGGAAGCTGAGAAAGGCTATAAGGCCGGTGGGAAAGCGGTCTTCGGGGACAGGAGCCTGAGGCTGGCCGTCAGGAAGATCTTCTCCAGGATGAGTGACTCGGAGCTTGTGAAAATGCTCGACCTGACCGGGGAGTATGCATCGGAGGATCAACTGCTTCGCGGTGATCCATTCAAGATGGTGAAGTTCTTCGTGAAATCCATGCCCAGGACATTTGGTCTGGTCAGACACTTAGTGGGGGCCTAGTATGAGTGGAGTCCTGAAGCACATGATGGAGGTCAAGCGGGACCGCGGTGCGGGTTATGTGGTCCTGGTGGACCCGGACAGGTATGACCTGGCGGAGTTATCGGAGCAGGCCGAGCTCCTCAGCCAGTACGCGGACCTCCTCTTCGTAGGCGGAAGTCTCTGCGTGCGGCACGATTTTGGAGAGGCCGTGAGCCGCCTCAAGCAGGCATCCCGGGTGCCCGTTGTGATCTTCCCGGGCGACGCGACCCAGGTCTCTTCTCACGCCGACGCCATTCTCTTCCTCTCCCTGGTCAGCGGGAGAAACTCCGACCTCCTCATAGGGGAGCATGTCAAGGCTGCCCCGAGGATACGCAGGTATCGCCTCGAGACCATCCCGGTAGCCTATATCCTGGTTGAATCGGGAGAGACGACTTCGGTTCAGTTCATGAGCCAGTCGCTGGCGATACCGCGGCGGAAGTCGGAAATCGCTTCGGCCCATGCGCTGGCCGGGGAGTACCTTGGAATGAAACTGGTCTTCCTCGAGGGGGGCAGCGGTGCGGAGGAGCATGTGCCCTTAGAGATGATAGAATCTGTCAGGGAATACGTTTCTATTCCCCTGATTGTCGGGGGCGGAATAAAGAACCCCGAAGAGGCCGGCGCGATAGTGCGAGCCGGCGCCTCGTTCATAGTAACGGGTGACGTCATAGAGAAAGACGGAAGCGAAACCATACTACGGGAGTTCACGACAGCCGTTCACGCGGAATGACTCACGCGGAGTGACCCGACTGGTATGATTTGAAAGGAGTTGATCGAGATCAAGGCCGTAATCCTTAGTGGAGGAAAGGGTACGAGACTCCGGCCCATAACCCACACCAGTGCCAAGCAGCTGGTCCCGGTTGCCAATAAGCCCATCCTGTTCTATGGGATCGAGGCCATTCGCGACGCCGGTATCACGGAGATTGGCATCGTGGTGGGCGATACGGCCAGCGAGATAAGAGCGGCTGTTGGCGATGGAGGGAAGTTCGGGGTAAGGACGACCTATATCCAGCAGGAAGCCCCGCTGGGTCTGGCCCACGCCGTTAAGATCTCGAAGGACTTCGTGGGCAAAGACCGGTTCGTGGTCTACCTGGGTGATAATCTCATTACCGACGGAGTGGCGGGTTTCGTGAAGCAATTCGAGGCTAATGCCCCCAACTGCCAGATCCTCCTGGCCCACGTCCCCAACCCGCAGAGCTTCGGAGTCGCCGAGCTCGACGGCGATCGGGTGGTGCGCCTGGTGGAGAAGCCGAAGGAGCCCAAGAGCGACCTGGCCCTGGTGGGCGTCTACATGTTCGATGAGAGCGTGTTCGAGGCCGCGGACGCCATCGAGCCTTCTGGGAGAGATGAGCTCGAGATAACCGACGCCATCCAGTATCTGATAGAGAAGGGGCGTGACGTGCGCTACCAGATCATCACCGGCTGGTGGAAGGACACGGGAAAGCTCCAGGACATGCTCGAGGCCAACCGGATGATCCTGGGCCGGCTCGAGACCAGGATCGACGGCGAGATCGACGCGAAGACCCAGGTGGATGGGCAGGTGGTCGTGGGAAAGGGCTGCAGGGTGGAGAACTCCATCTTGAGGGGCCCGCTCATAATAGGTGAGAACTCGACCATCGTGAATGCCTATGTGGGACCCTTCACCTCGATCAACTACAACTGCGAGATCAGGGGCAGCGAGGTGGAGCACAGCATCATCCTCGAGGACAGCCGCATCGTGGATGTGGGCGGCCGCATCGAGAGCAGCCTCGTGGGCAAGAACGTCGTGATAGAGAAGCACAGCAGGCGCCCCAGGGCATATAAGTTCATGGTGGGCGATTACAGCCGCATCGAGCTCGAATAGGGAGGATATTACTCTGCGCATACTGGTGACAGGTGCAGAGGGTATGTTGGGTACCGATCTGTGCGAGGTCCTTGCCGCCGGCCACGAGGTTACCGGCGTGGACTTAGAGGACTTCAATGTCGCCGATGCCGGGGCGACCGCAGGAGCCATTGCCTCGATCAAGCCCGAGGTGATTGTTCACCTCGCGGCCTTCACCGATGTTGAAACCTGTGAAACCCAGCACCCCAAGGCCTTCGAATACAATGCCGCCGGCGCGATGAACATTGCCGGGGCGGCAAGGGACGCGGGCGCGTATCTTATCTTCCTCAGCACCGATTATGTGTTCAATGGCAAGAAGCGCGAGCCATACACGGAAGAGGATGAAACCGATCCCATCAACTATTACGGTCTCACCAAGCTTCACGGGGAGCACTATGTAGAGAAGCTGGCACCCCGGCACCTGGTTGTAAGAACCTCCTGGCTCTTCGGACCAAACGGCCGGAACTTCGTCGATACGATCCTAAAGAAGGCGTCGGCTGTGATGGAATCTCCGGATGGTGGTCCCTTGAGGGTGGTGAACGACCAGCGCGGATGTCCCACCTATACCGGGCATCTCTCGGTGGGGCTGGCGCAGCTTATAGAGCTGGGGCTCGAGGGTACCGTGCACCTCACCAACTCCGGGAATGCCACCTGGTTTGAGCTTGCCGGCGAGGTGGTGAGACTTGCCGGAATCGAGTGCGACATCGAGCCGGTCTTGAGCGAGGCCTACCCGACGGTCGCGGCGCGCCCGGCCTATTCCGTGCTTTCAAGCAGCGTGCTTAAGGATACGGATTTCCGGCCCCTGCCCCCGTGGCAGGAGGGTTTGAGAGATCATCTGCAGAGGAAGGGCTTATCGTAAGGAAAGCGAGTGAGAGTGATGGATACAGGCTGGGTAAACAAAGGACTGTCCTCGGCGAGTGATACTTTCACGGAAACCGCACGGTGCTGCGCGGGTGATATCGAAGCGGCGGCGGACCTCGTGGTCGACTGCCTCAAGGGCGGTGGGAAACTCCTCCTGTGCGGTAATGGCGGAAGCGCCGCGGATGCCCAGCACATCGCCGCCGAGATGAGTGTTAAGATGAAGCAGGTGCGCTCGCCCATGGCAGCCGTCGCGCTGACCACCAACTCCTCGCTGCTCACGGCACAGGCGAATGACCTCGGCTTCGAGACGGTCTTCTCCAGACAGGTCGCATCCCTGGGCCGCGAAGGTGATGTCTTGGTCGCCATAAGCACAAGCGGAGAGTCGCCCAATATCTTGAAGAGCGTCGAGGCGGCGAAGGAAAGCGGAATCAAAGTGCTCGGGCTTACCGGTTGTGGAGGGGGCAAGCTGGCTTCTCTCTGCGATGTTGCCATCATCGTACCCTCTCTCGATGTGCCACGGATTCAGGAGGTTCATATCGCCGTAGGGCATCTGCTTTGCGAATACGCCGAAGCCTCGCTCTTCTGAGTCAACGATAGGTCCGCACCATTTACCTCAAGGGGGCATGCCAACAGTGGAGTTCAGTGTAGGCGAGATCAACATAGTGTGCACGGCATTGGATCGCTCGGTCCGCTGCCGGGCCTTGACCTCCGCCCAAGAAGTGGTAGCATCATGGCTGACGCTGAACAGTCTTAAGAAGGAGGTCCAACATGTTGAAGATCAAGAAGTCTATGGCGCTGATAATGATTGCGGCGATCGTGCTTTCCG
>JAUVJV010000096.1 GCA_030592245.1 Candidatus Eiseniibacteriota bacterium | reverse complement strand
CGCGGGTGAAGCAGGCTCCGAAGAAACAGCAGAAGAAGGCCCCGCCCAGGTAGCCTGTGACAGAGCCGGGACGCTGGCGGGCAAGACCGCAAGACCGGCGAGCAAGGCCGAGGGGCTGGCCAAAGGGTCGGGACGCCGGCGAGTAAGTTCGCAGGCGAAGCGCAAGGCCGGGAGGTAAAGCGCAAGGCTGAAAGGCGCCGGGTGCGACTTGAGGTGAGATGCCCCTCCTGAGCGTGGGTGATCCCTAGTTGCCGAGGGTGCGGTTTATGTTGCGGGAGAGCTCGTGGGTCTCGGTTTCCTCGAGGGACTTTCCCTGGTGACCCAGCCTGAATAAGAGAAGCGTGAACTCGGTATCATCGACCACGGTTGAGCTCTCGAGTCCGTACGGTGAGACCGCGTCGATCAGCTTGGAAACATAGCGTTTCTTCGGGTCGTGGGCGATCGCAAGGATGGTGTAGGATGCGCCCCTTCCGGATTCGGAGGCGCCCCACACGATTGCAGACTGTTTCTTCTCGTTTTCATTCCACTCTCTGACCGCCTCGAGTCCGGTCTGCACATGGGCAAAAACCTCTTCGTCAGAGACAGCGGGGGAGATGGTAAGCCTGTCGCCGAGCCGTGCCACGATCCCGCGGGCGACCTGGGGATCAAGGCCCTCGGCCCTGGCCATGTCGCTTATGCGGTCGCTCCTGCTACGGCGAAGATCCCTGCCGGTCTTGTCGAAGATCCGGAGGCGCTTGCCGATGTGGCGGGCCTTCTTGATGGCTTCCTCGATGGTTACGATTATCTGCTCATCGTTGAACGGTCCCTTGGTGGTCCCGAAAAACCTCTCGTGGTTCACCCAGACATCTATCACCGCCATCTCCTGGACGGTCCCGCCCTCGCGCGTGCGCGCCGCCACATTCGTGGCAGGATCAGGCATGCCGGCCTTGAGGCCTTTGATCTTGTTGATCTGCGCAACGAGGCGGTAGGCATGTCCCCGGTCCGGACCGGAGGTTATCATCACGACCTTTATATTGGTCCGGGTGTGGGGATGCATGTAGACCTGGGGGAGCTGGAGCTGCCTTTCCTCTTCTATGAGGTAGGGGCAGATCTTCCGGGCGATTATCTCAACACCGGGAGTGAGGCCCGGGCAGCTCACATCATCCTGTATGCCCGCGATCTTCTCCTGGAGCTCGACCTGCTGGTCGGAGCTCAGGGCCCGGCCCTTGGCGTCCACAATCTCTATCCTGATCATATTGATGCTGGTCTTGGGATCGGCCGCGCCGGTAATGAAGGCCTTATCGTATTTCCGCTGATACCCGGGCGCCACCTCCTGGATCACCCGGAAACAGTCGCCCACGGAAAGATCATGCTCGAATCCCGCGGCCGAGATGGCGGTGAGTTCTCCGTCCTTGGTTCTGATAGTGCCGACCCAGGCCATGATCTTTCCGGTCTTGCGCACGTCGCGCACAAATGTATGGTTGGCGAAGATCTGGTGAGCCAGGTCGCGAGGGGTGCGCTCGGTGATATAGGCCAGGGTGCGGGCGAGGAAGAACCTTACCATCTCGCCTCTCTCCTCGCCGAAGAGGGCCTTGTATTCCGATTTCTTCGAGATTTTCATGAGCTCGTCGAAGACCAGGTGGTAATGCTGTATCCGCTGGACTTCGGTCATCATAAGCCTGCCGGCACCCTCCTTGCGTCCCGAGACGATCAAGAGGAGGGACTCGATCTCAGCCTCGAGGCTTAAGAGGTGCTCAAAGTCCTTCCGGTCGGCGGTCTCTATTTCCATGAAGACCAGCCCCATTTTCCGCTCAGGCTCATCGATTACCACACCGTGGCAGTACGCCACGTTGAAGCCCATGAGATGAAGCGTGCCGGTGCAGGTGTTCAAGAGACCCGGCCAGTCAACAGCCAGTACCGCGAAGGTCACCGAAGGCCGGCCGAGAGCGTACTTGGTCGGTTCGGGGCTTATGTGGATCCTCACACCGCCGGAGGACTTTGAATCCTCCAGGTCCTGGTGAACCAGGCGAATCGCGGTCGCCAGGTAGTGGGAAGGCATACGGGCCGGATATCTGCCGGAGCCCCTTATGAGCTGGTAGACGTCCTCTATCTGTTTCTCGCTGATCAGCGAACCTTCAAGCATCTGCTTAACCGTGCGAAGCACCTGTCACCTCAGTCTCGGCTTCCGGGTAGCCCTTCCAGCATTTCCTGGGCACGCTTCGACTCGGCCGAGTTCGGATAGCGGTTGACCAGGATCTTGAAATACTGACGTGCCGTATCGGTGTCGTCAATCTCTTGGTAGCAGAGTCCCAGCTTGTACATCGCCTCGGACACCTTGTCCCCTGAAGGGTAGTTGTCCAGGACCTTCCTGAACTCTATGATGGCATTGGGGTAATCCTGCTGGGTATAGAACGATTGGGCGATCATGAACTGGGCATCGTCGGAGAAATCGGTCATCGGGAAGCGTCTTACGAATTCCCTGAAGCCATCGATGGCGGAGACGTAATCGCCCCTGGTGAAGTCCAGGTAGGCGGTCTCATATACGTGCGTCGCTACCGACGCCTGGGCCATCGTGGTATCGGCGAACGCGGAGGCGGTATCCCCATCAGCCGGCAGGGGAACCCTGAGGAGTGAGAACTGGGCGACCTTGTACCTGTTCTCCTTGACCAGGGACTCGAGGATCTCAAGCCTGGTCTGGATCTCGTCCAGGCGGGCCTCGGAGGTGGCAGCGCTCGCCCTCACCGGCGCCGACTCACCGCCCACCGTGGTATCCAGATGGGCGACCGTCTGCGTGAGATAATACAGCGAGTCCTGCAGCCTGGATATCTCGGCCTCGCGCCGGTACATGTCGGTCTCGAGGTCGTGGACCCGTTTGCCGTAGCATCCGCTCATTGCAAGCACGAAGACTATGGCCACTAGAAAGATGTGCAGTCTGGTCTTTGACATTTCGCCGGTCCTTATCTTATGTCGAATTCGGATCTGCGGTTCTTGGCCCAGGCCTTCTCGTTCTCGGTGGGGTCGAGTGGCCGCTCCTCACCATAGCTTATAACAGATATCCTGGATTGCGCTATGCCGAAGTTGACGAGGTAGTCCCGCGCCGCCAGGGCCCGCTTCTCACCCAGGGCCAGGTTGTAGTCCTCGGTTCCGCGATCATCGCAGTGGCCTTCTATGCGGATCTTTACGCTGGAATTGTCCATCAACGCCGCGGCGTTCCCGGCCAGAGTCGTGATGGCGTCATTGTCGAGATTGTACTTGTCATAGTCGAAGTAGATTCGCTTGAGCTCGATCTCGTCTGAGCCACCGGGCTTGATCGGCGTAACGGGCTCATCCGTCGCTCCGGCATCATCGCCCTCACCGGGCAACTTGGCTCCGCCCTGTTCTCCCATCTCGTCCATGTCCTCAGGTGGTCTTGCCTTCTTGCCGCCGCATCCTACCATCACCGCAACGCACATCACGAGAACAAGCACCAGCAGCAACCTCATGTCATCCTCCTTGTTCCTTAGCCTTCCAAGGGCTCCAATTTCGTCTTCCGGGGCTGGGCAGACCAGGCAGGACTCCTGGGGTTTTCAAGATCCTTAAATATCCTGCGCTTTCCGCTGCCGTCCCGGTTCATAATGTAGATACCAGATTTCGACCCCGCCTGCGAGGAGTATATTATATGCATCCCGTCAGGCGACCAGTTAGGATATTCGTTATCACCCTTCTCGGTCAATACACTTGTCGTTATCCCGAACGGATCGACCGTGCAGATCTGGAACCCTCCGTCGATCCGTGCCACGTATGCAATCAGGTCACCTTCCGGCGACCAGGCCGGTGAGGTATTGTATCTTCCCTCGTGGGTTATCCTCCTGGGACTCAGTCCCTCCATGTCGACGGCGTATATCTGGGGTGAGCCTGTCCTGTCGGTGGTGAAAGCCAGCTCGAACCCATTGGGCGCCCAGGTGGGGGAGCAGTCTATCCCCGAATAGCGGGTCAGGCGCTTCCTGGTCTTGCCGTCGATCGAGATCACGTAGACTTCCGGGTTACCGTCCTTGCTCAAGGTGAGCGCTATCTTGCTTCCGTCCGGAGACCAGGCCGGCATGGCGTTCATGCCTTCGAAAGCTGAGAAACGGACGGTAGTCTTATCCTCGAGATCGATCACGTAGATGGCAGGATCCCCGGACGCATAGGATACATAAGCTATCCTGGTGGCATCCGGCGACCAGGATGGACTCATGACGATGCTCGGGGTCTGGGTTATGCGGCTCAGCCCGGAGCCGTCTATGTGCACGGTGTAGAGGCTTGCCTCGCCCCTGGCTCCTGCCACGAAAGCCATCTGGGTATTGGCTATGCCCTGGCGACCGGTCAAGGCATAGACGATATCGTCGGCCACAACATGGGCCACCATTGCGATCCCATCGGTCGCGCCGGCATACTTGCGGCGGAATATGCTCTGGCTGGAGACCCTGTCCTGAAGGTTGACATCAAAGCTGAGCTCCCGGCTGCGGCTTTCGGTCACGGCGCCTACCAGGGCGTGGGGCTCGTCCTTCTCGGGGTCCTTGACGATCTCGAAATAGCCGGACATCTCGAGGTCGTCCTTGAGGATACGGAGGAACTCCTCATGGTAGCCGGCCATGTCCTCATCGATCTCCTTTTCGGGCTCTAAGAAACCTATGCGGATGGCGGACCGGCCCTCAGCCGTGATTCTCAAGCGGACATCCGTCTGGGCGCCGGCTGCCGGGGCAAACACAAGAGCTGCCGCGAGGGCGGCGATCAAGGCAAGAGCTGCCGCGAGGGTATGAATGGCGGCATGGGTGGAAACGTGTGCGTTGGCAAAAGGTCTCATCATTTATCCTGACGTTTGCTCGAACTCAAAATGGACACCCAGCCACCTGCCGCTGAAGCCGGAGGGAAGTGGAGGGAGGGGACTGGAGATGTTGACGGCCCTCGTGGCCGAGCGGTCGAAGAGGTCGAAGCTGCTCTTCTCCTCGACCTTGACTCCTGAGACCCTGCCGTCTCTTGCGATCTTGAAATAGACGGTGGTCATCACACCCTCTTCGGAGGCGGACACCGGCGGGGGCGACCAGTTGTAACTTATGGTTTCTCTGACGATTTCCAGAAAGTACGCGAACTTGAAGTTCTCATCATCCACCCTGACGCTCGACTTGGCGCCGGTCGCGGCCTGGGTGCCACTCACCGTGGGCTTGACCTCGGCCTTCTTGGGCTCCTCCTTCGGTTTCTCTTCAGTCTTGGGAGGGTTTGTCTCGGTCTTTGGAGCCTCCGTCTTCCGGGTCTTGGTCTTGGGCTTATAAGTCATCTTCGGCTTCTCGGGTTCCTTCTCGACCTCCACCCTGGGGGCGGGGGTCTCCACCTTGGGAGCCTTCTTGACCTCGGGCTTTTCCTCTCCGACGAGCTTCACATTGATGACCTGGGCCAGCGGGATCTGTGTCCTGTGGAAGCCGGGGACCATCATGAGAATCAGGAACGCTACGTGCGCGGCGGAGGAGACCGCGAAAGCCCGTTTCACTACCTTCGAGTCCTTTCATCGAGATCGGTCACAAGACCGACATCCTGGATTCCCGACTTCCTCGCAAGATCAAGCACCTTTATCACCGCGCCATAGGGGACGGCCTGATCCGCCCGGATGAGGACTCCTTTCTTGCCGGCCTCGCGGGCTCGCTCGAGCTCAGCGCCGAGGGCGGCAAGCGGGATCGCCTTGTCCCCGATGTGGACCGTGGCGTCTTTCTTTATGGTTATGGTCAGGTTGTCCTTGGACTCCACTGACTTGGCGGAGGCCTTGGGCAGCGTCACCTGGATGCCCAGCTGCATCAGCGGGGAGGTGATCATGAAGATTATCAGCAGGACAAGCGTGACATCGACAAGAGAGGTTACATTTATCTCAGATAGTGACCTTCGAGGAATCAAGTTCACGGACGATCTCCTTCTCGACGTTTTCCGTGACCCGCGAGACGAACGATTCCATTCGGGACCCTTCTTTCCGGGTTTTGTTTACCAGGTAGTTGTACGCGACCACTGCAGGGATTGCCGCACCCAGCCCGAACACGGTGGTGATCAGGGCCTCGGCAACGCCGGAGCCCACAACCGCAAGGCTCGCCGATCCCACCTGTCCCATGCTCAGGAAGGATTTCATGACTCCCCAGACCGTACCGAAGAGGCCGAGGAAGGGGGAGACGCTCGCCGTTGTGGCGAGCACTATGAGATTGGTCTCCATCATGTCCAGGCGTTCCAGCGCCTTGCGCTCCATCGCCTTCCGGGCCGACTCGGCTATCCTCTTAGGATCCACGGCCCTGACGTTCTTCACCGAGGCCAGGTCCTTCTCCACCGAGGTCGCGGCCTCCAGAAGGAGGTGGGGGAGGTTGGATGCTCCGAAGCCCTTTCCGTGCCGTCCGGCCTCGAAGATGGAAAAGTCACGGGGCAGGGTTTTAAGGAAGCGGCGGGTCTGCTCGTCAGATCTGCGAACGGCCTTGACCTTGCTGATGGCAATGGCCCAGGAGATCGCAGAAAGACCTGTGAGAATCAGGAGGACAACCTTGGCCACAAGGCCGGCCCCCAGGATGATATCGCCGATTCCTGAACTACATAATACCGAAAAATGTAAAGTCACGGTGCGGTGCCTGTGTTAAGGGTTTCACCATTGTACCGGCGCCGCTTCGATGGGCTAAGTTACACTATTTAACTGCGTACCTATTTGTCAAGCCTAAAAGTGTTGAGGGGCGTGTTTCAAGCCCCCTTCGCACGTCCCCACAAAGGGTAACAAACGTGTTGACATTTTGACATCTTACGTGCTAAATTCACGTGAATACCTTTGTCAATTTGGTCGTTTAAGCGAATAGAACGGAGACCCGAGAAATGAGTCCTCAGCGCGTCAAATTGTCACGGGACATGATCGCCAGCGATTTCGTGAAGATGGTTAACGAGATAAGCGGGCAGAACGTCATGAACTGCTACCAGTGTGGCAGATGCTCGTCCGGATGTCCGCTTACATTCGCCATGAAGCTCCTGCCCAGCGAGCTCATCCGGCTTGTACAGCTGGGCCTGGAGAAGGAAGCCCTGGAGACCAATACGCCGTGGGTGTGCGCTTCATGCCTGACCTGCCACTCGAGGTGTCCCCGGGGTGTGGACCTGGCAAAGGTCATGGAGGCATTGCGCAAGATAATGCTGAGGCCGGGCATTTCCAATCGTGTCGAACTCAAGGATATTCCAAAGGAAACACTCGCCAAGTTGCCTCAGCAGGGGATCGTGAGCGGGTTGAGAAAGCTGAGTGGGTAGCATCCCGCGGCTGAGGAGGTAAAGATGGAGATTGCCTATTTCCCTGGTTGCACGCTCAAGACCAAAGCTGTCGGTTTTGACGACTCCGTCGTGGACACGGCCAAGGTCTTCGGTTACGACCTGGTCGAGGTGCCCGACTGGACCTGCTGCGGCGCAACCTTCAACCTCGCCGTCGATAACATAATGGCGCTCGCCCCCCCGATCAGG
>JAUVJV010000103.1 GCA_030592245.1 Candidatus Eiseniibacteriota bacterium | reverse complement strand
GGCGGCGCCATCCGCCACACCGGGGACGGGGGCGCCACCTGGTCGACACAGAACTCTACGACGGGTCATACCCTCAGAGAGGTCTTCTTCCTGGACGCGCTTAATGGCTGGATGGTGGGCTATGGCGGCACCATCATTGCAACCACGGATGGCGGCCTCTCCTGGGCCGGCGTCTCAAGCGGCACCGTCGATGATCTTTATGGCTGCCATTTCCGGGCCGTCGACAGGGGATGGGCATGCGGCGAGAATGGTACAGTCCTGTTCTGGAACGGCTCGTCGTGGAGCGCCCGGACGAGCGGCACGGACGAGCACCTCTATGATGTGTATCTCGCCGACGATGATACGGGCTGGATGGCAGGTAGCGGCCGGACCGTGCTCAAGACCACCGATGGCGGTCTCAACTGGGCCCCCCAGACCGCGCCCGCCGAGTCCAGTCCTTTCTTCAAGGGCGTGTGCTTTGTCGATACATCGACCGGCTGGGTCGTAGGCCTGAATGGCACCATAATCCATACCTCCGATGGGGGCGCAAGCTGGGAGGTCCAGGGCACCGGGACGCTCTTCGGCCTGAGATGGGTTACATTCGTGAGCGCCTCGGAAGGTTGGGCGGCCGGTTATGGCTGTACCGTGATGCACACCGCCGACGCCGGGGCCACCTGGGAGAGCCAGCGCGAGAACCTCCCGGAGGACGCGGTGATACGTCTTAAGAACGTGGTGGCCACCAAGCCCGGGACGAGCAGCAATGAGCAGGTTGTGATCTGCGGGCATTTCGATTCCACTTCCGAGGATCCCGACAACCTGGCTCCGGGCGCCGATGATAACGCGAGCGGGACGGCCGCGGTCCTGGAGGCCGCCAGGGTGGTGGCAGAGTACTCGTTCGAGAGGACCATCAAGTTCATCTGTTTCTCGGGCGAGGAGCAGGGCCTGTTCGGAAGCGGCGAATATGCCGGAGATGCCAGAGCGGCCGGGGACAGCATAATCGGCGCGCTCAACTTCGACATGATCGGTTACGTGAACCCGGCGCCCGAGGACATCGACATTGTGGGGGATTATCTCTCCGAGTGGCTGGTGGATTTCACGGTGGGCTGCGCGGACGCTTATGTCCCGTCACTGCTCACCCGGAAGAGCATCAATCCCAACCGAGTTTTCAGCGATCATGCCTCGTTCTGGAAGGCGGGCTACAGCTCCTTCCTGGGCATCGAGGACGAGGACCTCACGTACCCATACTACCACACAACAAATGATACCCTCGGGAACCTGACCCAGGCCTTTGCCACCGACATTGTTAGGATGGGTGTCGCGACCCTGGCGGAGCTTGCCGGTATCGATACGACCTCTTCGCTCCCGGGCCGGGGCGGCGAAGTCGTCCTCGCATTGGCCCACCCGAATCCCTTTACCTCGGTCACCACGATCTCGTTTGCCCTGGGAAAGAAGTCCGCGATACGGGTAAGGGTACTGAACGTGGAGGGCAAGGTCGTGAGCACGCTGCTCGAGGATGAGTTGTCTGCGGGCAGGCATGAAGTCGCCTGGCAGGCGATGGATGATTCGGGCCGGCGCGTCGCACCCGGAATTTACTTCACGGAGGTGGCCACGAGGGATAAGGCCGCGGCCACCAAGATCGTAGTGCTTCGATAAAACGGGGACAGCGCCCTTTTTCGTTGACTCGAAAAAGGGCGCTGTCCCCTTGGTATTGACAAGGCCCCGCAAGCTCTTTACGATCTAGCAGAACCTTCAGGGGTAGGTTGCAATGCTCCCTTTAAGAGACGACGTTCCATCACGGACTTTTCCTTTTGTTACCGTGGGCCTCATTGTGGTCAATGCGGTCGTCTTCATCGGGGAGCTTGCCCGGGGCGGGGGGATCCAGCAGGTCGCGTATGATTACGGTTTCATACCAGGTTACTTGACGGCTTTTGCCTCCGGAGAGGGGGTGCCGGCAGGTCAGGCGTTCCTGCCGCTTTTCTCATCGATGTTCCTTCACGGCGGATGGCTCCATCTCATCGGTAATATGTGGTACCTGTGGATATTCGGTGACAATGTTGAGGACAGGCTGGGACACCTGCGCTTCCTTGCCTTTTACATCCTGTGCGGCCTGATCGGTAACCTCGCCCATTACATGTTCAATACCGGCTCCACGCTTCCCGCCATAGGAGCCAGCGGCGCCGTCTCAGGGGTGCTCGGGGCCTACCTGATTTCCTATCCAAGGGCCCGCATCCTGGTCCTGTTACCTTTGTTCTTCTTCTGGCAGTTCATCGAGCTTCCGGCGCTGGTGGTGTTGGGGTTCTACCTGGTACTTCAGTTCCTGAACGGCGCGGCGTCGGCTTTTGTTCGCAACACGGGTGGAGGAGTGGCCTGGTGGGCGCACGTCGGGGGTTTTGTGGGAGGTATACTCATATTCTGGATCTTTAAGCCCGGGCCTCGTATCTCATACAGGCGCGGCAAGGCAGAGCGCTTTGGAAGGGGGGAGTTCTGATGAGGCCCGACAGATTCACGATCAAGGCACAGGAGAGCATGGCGGATGCGCAGCGCATCGCGGGCGAATACAATAACCAGGAAATAGGGCCTGAACATCTCCTCGCCGCATTGCTCGAGCAGGAGGAAGGGATAGTCGTACCCATCTTGAAGAAAGTGGGAGCGAGTGTCGATGCCATAGCCTCAGGCCTGGCGGCCGAGATTGATAAGATCCCCAAGGTCTATGGGGCCGCCGAGGCGGGCGCCTATATGGCCCAGTCTCTCAAGAAGGTGATCGACGCGGCCTTCAAGGAGATGGAACGCCTGAAGGATGAATTCGTAAGCACCGAGCATCTTCTGGTTGGAGTTACAGAGAGCGACTCAAAGGCAAGCCATGTCCTTGGCCGCAGCGGCGTGACCAGGGACAGCGTATACCAGGCCCTGGTCGAGATAAGGGGAAGCCAGAGGGTTACCGACCAGGCTCCCGAGGACAAGTATCAGGCCCTCCAGCGTTTCGCGAGGGACCTCACCGAGCTTGCGAGGAAGGGAAAACTCGATCCGGTGATCGGCAGGGATGATGAGATCAGGCGCGTGGTGCAGGTCCTTTCCCGCAGGACCAAGAACAACCCGGTCTTGATAGGGGAGCCCGGTGTGGGAAAAACCGCCATCGTTGAAGGCCTCGCGCAGCGCGTGATGAAAGGTGACATACCCGAGACGTTGAAGAACAAGCGAGTGGTTGCCCTGGACATCGGCGCCCTGGTGGCGGGAGCCAAGTACCGGGGTGAGTTCGAGGACAGGCTGAAGGCTGTATTGAAGGAAATCGAGGAAGCCGGGGGCAGCGTGATCCTCTTCATCGATGAGCTTCACACCCTTGTTGGCGCGGGTGGAGCAGAGGGCGCGGTCGATGCCTCCAACATGCTGAAGCCTGCCCTGGCAAGGGGAGAGCTGAGGGCAATCGGCGCCACAACGATCGATGAATACAGAAAACGGATCGAGAAGGATCCGGCGCTCGAGCGGAGGTTCCAACCCATAGTGGTGGGGGAGCCATCGGTCGAGGATACCATTGCCATCTTAAGGGGTCTCAAGGAGCGTTACGAGGTGCACCACGGCGTCGAGATCAAGGACGCCGCCCTTGTCGCGGCCAGCGTGCTCTCACACCGCTATATCACCGACAGGTTCCTGCCGGACAAGGCCATCGATCTCATGGACGAAGCGGCGTCTCGCTTGAGAATCGAGATAGACTCCCTTCCTACCGAGATAGACGAGGTGGAGCGCCGGATCATGCAGCTCACGATCGAGAAGCAGGCGCTTTCCAAGGAGAAGGACGAGGCCTCAAAGGAGAGGCTCGCCAAAGTGGATCGCGAGATAGCCGAGCTCGGCGAGCAGAGCAAGGGGATGAAGGCCCACTGGCAGGCGGAGAAGGAGATAATAGAGAAGATAAGGAAACTCAAGGAGGAGACCGAGAACCTCAAGGCCGAAGCCGAGGATGCGGAGCGTACCGGCAATCTGGGCAGGGTCGCGGAGATCAGGTACGGCACGCTCCTTGATCTCGGCAAGCAGGTTGAGGAAGAGGGCCGGCGGCTTCAGGATCTTCAGAAGGACAAGAAGATGCTCAAGGAAGAGGTGGACGAGGAGGACATAGCCGATATCGTCTCACGATGGACCGGAATTCCCGTTGCGCGAATGATGGAAGGGGAAGTCCAGAAGCTGATCGAGATGGAAGATCGGCTGAAGGAGCGGGTCGTGGGCCAGGATCATGCGATCGAAGCCGTATCCAATGCCGTGAGGCGCGCCAGGGCGGGGCTACAGGATCCCGACCGGCCGATCGGATCTTTCATTTTCCTCGGGCCAACCGGAGTGGGGAAGACCGAGCTTGCCAGGGCGCTGGCCGAGTTTCTCTTCGACGATGAGAAGGCATTGACGCGCATCGACATGTCCGAGTTCATGGAACGCCACTCGGTTGCCCGCCTTATCGGGGCGCCCCCGGGCTACGTGGGGTACGAGGAAGGCGGCTATCTCACCGAGGCCACCCGCAGGAAACCTTATTCCGTGATCCTCTTCGATGAGATCGAGAAGGCGCATCAGGATGTTTTCAATCTCCTGCTCCAGATCCTGGACGACGGCCGGCTGACCGATGGCAAGGGCAGGACCGTGAGTTTCAAGAACACCGTGATCATCATGACCTCCAATATCGGAAGCCAGTGGATAAGAGACCTGGCCGGCGACGATGAGGAAATGAAGAAACGGGTGATGGAAGCCCTCCAGAGCCACTTCAGGCCGGAGTTCCTGAATCGCGTCGATGAGACCATGATATTCAACAGCCTGGGCCTCGATGAGATCAAGCAGATCGTGGATCTGCAGCTCGCGCGTCTCAGCAGCCGCCTCAAGGAGCGCTCCCTGGGCATCGTGATGACCGACCGGGCCAAGGACTACATCGCACGGGAAGGTTTCGATCCGGCCTTCGGTGCCAGGCCCTTAAGGCGCGCCATCGAAAGACAGATCCAGAATCCGCTCGCGCTCAAGGTGCTCGAAGGCGAGTTCCTGGAAGGCGATACCATAAAGGTCGACCTTGACCCCAGGAACGGGAGTCTCACCTTCAGGAAGGTTGACTGACTCCGATCAAACCTGTCGAGCCGTTTTGTAATGGAATGCGGATCCCGCGTTGGCCCCGGAATTCCCTGTTGCGTCAAAATAAAAGGTATCTGAAAGGGCATTCGTTGCCTCACAAATAAATGTATCTGAAACGGGTGGTGGGGATTTGGGGTTGTCTGGGGTATCTCATCTCTGTAGAGGCTTCTTTTAGAAGGCTGCGGCATAGGCTGTTTTCTCCTCGCTCTTGCTGTTGGTGATCTGATGTCTTCTCTTGGCGGCTACCATCTTGTGGAGCCTCTGCTGGAGCTTAAGCATGTCTCTGCGTAACTTGGCCGGATTGAGTGTCGCATATTGCTTCTTCAGTTTTCTCTTCACCTGCGGTGATACCTGCTTGGAAGCTAGGATGCGTGCATATGGGGTCTGAGCCCGATCGTGTCGCTTCCTCACCTTGCTTCCTTCCCTTATCTTCTCGACCAACTTCATCTGAGGCAGGAAGAAGTTGGCATATAGCCGCCAGATCGAGTAGATGCGCTTAAGCAGCTGCAACTCCTTCTCGGTATCGTAGCGGAAGTAGCCAACCGTCTGTCTTACGGCCGTGTAGTTCTTCTGCTCCACGTAGCAGTTGTCGTTCTTGCGACCCTCTCGGCACCGGGTGAAGGTGATCTTCTCGGCCTTGCAGTAACGAAACAGATGATGGTTGATGAACTCGCTACCGGAGTCGGAGTTGATGCCGAGAAGGGGGAAGGGCAGGTGCGCTCTTACATCCTTCAAGGCTTCGAAGGTCCACACCTGGGCCTTATTGCGAAGGCCCCTTATCTCTGTCCAGCCCGTGGCGACATCGGTTGCGCTGAGGCTCTGGCAGAAGTCTCCCCTTGAGTTGCCACCCTCGTGGCCAACCAGATCTATCTGGAGAAACCCGACGTCGGCATCGTCCCAGTCGGCAAAGGTACAGATCGGGATCTTGTGCTTCAAGAGGCTGCCCGGCTTGGTCCCACTGCGACCCTTCAACTCGAGGTGCCCTCGATCACCGGCAAGCAAGCGATCGGCCGTAGAGGCACTAATGGAGAGGAGCAGATGACGAACCTCATCTGAGACGTCCAACTCCTTGAACCGGGTCAGAACACAGATCATCTCCTCCATGTTGGCAGTGAGGCGCTTACCACAGGCGAAGTCTAAGATACCCCAGATCCTGCGTAAGTGACCCAGGACCTCAGGACCATATCTCTTCTTCCTACCACGCTTGCCACCTCGGTGACGCCCGGGCGCCGGCTGGTATCGTCTCGTCTCATATCCTCTCAAGACACGTGCGGCGTAGCAGCGGTTGTAACCGGTCAGAGCTACAAACTCATCCAGAAGTCGACCCTTGTCTCTCTTCCTGGCCCTCCTGTAGCGCTTCGCTGCTTCTTTGACAACAGTCTTACGTGTCCTCATGTCCATCCTCATATTTCGTTCCTCCTGAGATCCGATCATGCCGATTCCAGGAGGGTAACTCAGACATATTTCGAATACTTTTTACTTTTGAGGCAACGAACCCCTTTCGAATACATTTATTATGAGTCAATTCGCGACATGTACTTTTACGCTACCATTGGTATCGTGACCGCGGGCCCGAGCCTGTCCATCTACATAGCGAATGTTGATAACAACGGGGACTGTTTAGTCGACCTGATTGACTTTGGCAACTTCGCATCTTCCTATATGAGCGATGACGGTTGCTCCGACTATGATTGCAGCGGACAGGTCACCCTGATTGATTTCGGGAACTTTGCCTCACACTACCTCCATGACTGCGATTCTGATTGAAAAGCGGCATCCCTGCCATTGAGGCAATGTCATGAGTATGCGGTGTGGCTGTATGCCGATTGCTCGAGCGGGCTGACCCGGCTGGAGCAAAAGCCCAGATCGGGGCCCTTCGAACGGCTCACAGGCAGCGTTTCATTGAGTTCCAGTTGTCCAAAGAATAGGTGCACCTCAATGCGAGGTTAGCCACCATCTGTGCCAGGACCAGCATCCCAATGCGGAGAGTTTTCCAGCCTTCAATACGCCTTATATTTGGTATAATCCCTTGCAGGGTTATGCGAGAACATGCGGCGTCAAACGGAGGTAGCCGTGGGCCGTGATGCCGTCAAAATGATCAGTACACGGAATAGTCAGACGACGCTTGAGAAGAAAAGGGAGTGATCAGATGGCATGGCATTGCCGACATGTTTCCGCGGCTCTTCTTTTTGGGGCACTCGTATGCGCCTGTGCGGCTTGGCCTTGTGTATGCGAAGGGGCCACGCTCCTGTGGAAGGTGCCCACGGGGAAGTTTTGTGTC
>JAUVJV010000165.1 GCA_030592245.1 Candidatus Eiseniibacteriota bacterium | reverse complement strand
TCGGATACGTTAAGGGCGTGCAGCTCGCCAAGCCTTATGCCGGTGCTGTAGAAGAGCTCCAGCATGGCCAGGTCGCGCGCGCCGCCAAAGTCGCCCCTGGCCGGAAGTTCCATCAGCCGATCGATCTCCTCGACGGCCAGGAATGATGGGAGCCGCCTGGCCTTCCGGGGCATCCGGATCCCGACGGCCGGATTGTGTTCTAATCTCTCCCGGACACACAGGTAATTCATGAAGCACCTTATGGCGGCAAGCTTCCGCCTCAGGGTGCTCCCCCTGGCTCCCCCGGCTTTAAGATGAGAGAGGAAATGCCGTATGGCCAGCCTGTCCACCTGCTTGACAGCAGGTTTGCGGCAGGATAGTTGCAGAGCCAGGAATGCTATAAATTGCTTGAGATCATTCTCGTAAGCGCTTATCGTATTATCAGATAAATTCCGTTCCAGTCCAAGGTGCAGGACGAAACGCTTCAGATGATTCTCCACCTCTTGTTCTCCGAATCTTATTCTCCGACTCTGCTCTCCAGCCGGGCCGCGCCACTGTCGAGCCCCGTCTCCTTGATCCAGGCCTTGAGAGTGAGCGCCGATCGCTCGCTCAAGAGCAGGTTCCGCCGTTGCCGCTCCCTCACCCTTGCTCCCAAAGCAGGGATCAGGCCGAAGTTGGGATTCATGGGCTGGAAGTCTCCCGCCGGCGCGCCGGAGATATAGCGAAGGAGTCCTCCGAGCAGGGTCTCGCGCGGAGGAACATATGGGGCTTCACCCTTGACCTTCCGGGCGGCGTTTATGCCCGCCACGAGGCCTGTGGCAACAGCAGCCACATAGCCTTCTGCTCCGGTAAGCTGGCCGGCAAACATCACATTATCATCCCTGTCGAGCTCGAGGCTCTCCCGGATCACCGAGGGAGCCCTTACGAAAGTGTTCCTGTGGATGCTGCCCAGCCGGGCGAAGCGCGCATCCCTAAGACCCGGCAATGAACGGAAGATGCGTTCCTGGTCACCGTACTTAAGCCGCGTCTGGAAACCCACCATCCCGTAGAGCGTTCCCTCCAGGTTCTCGGGCCTCAGCTGCGCGACGGCCCAGGGCATGCTGCCGGTGCGGGGATCGGTAAGACCCACGGGCTTCATGCAACCGTGTGATAAGGTCTCATCCCCCATCCCGGCAAGTTCCTCTACGGGCATGCAGGCCGAGAAGAACTTCTTCCTCTCGAATTCCCGCCTCTGGGTTACCTGGGCCTGCCTGAGGTCATTGATGAAAGCCTCATACTGCCCCTTGTCCATCGGAAGATTGAGATATGTGCTGTCGCCCTTGCCGTAGCGTGACGACTTGAACGCAATTGTCATGTCTATGGAATCCGCCTCGATTATGGGCGATATGGCATCGTAGAAATACAGGTTGGGCTTTCCGACCAGGTTCTCGATCACATCCGAAATCGCAGGAGACGCCAGCGGGCCTGCCGCTATGATGTTAACGGCATCGTCGGCCAGCTCTGAGACCTCCCTGTGTTCGAGCCGGATGTTCGCCGCCCCCTCGATGGCGCGCGTGACGTGGCGAGCGAACCGGGTCCGGTCAACACACAGGGCGCTGCCAGCAGGTACCCTGGTCCTGGATGCGGTCTCCATAAGGAGCGATCCCAGCATCCTGAGCTCCAGCTTGAGAAGCCCGTTCGCATTGGAGATCCGGTCCGACTTGAAGGAATTGGAGCACACCAGTTCGGCCAGGAGGTCCGTCCGGTGCGCCTCGGTCATCCGTGTGGAGCGCATCTCGCAGAGCGTTACATCCGCTCCGTGCCTGGCTGCCTGCCAGGCGGCCTCTGAACCGGCAAGTCCGCCTCCGATGACAAAAACCCTCGAAGGCCTGCGGCTCATGACTTGGCCTCACTCCCGCACTTCGGACAGGCCAGGTGGCTGCCCTTGTCCCGCGTCGTCTTGACCACCATGATGGGGTGCTTGCATTCGGGACAGGGCTCTCCAACCGGCTTGTACCAGGTGGCGAACTTGCACTCGGGATACTTGGTGCATCCGTAAAAGATGCCTCTGCGCGTGCGCTTCTCGACTATGTCCCCGTCACAACCCTCTTCCGGGCACTTGATGCCGAGGGTATAAGGCTTGGTGCCCTTGCACTCCGGATACCGCTTGCACGCCAGGAACCTGCCGTACCTGCCCATCTTGACGATCATCTCACCGCCACAGTCGGGACACTCCTCGTCGGTTGCGGTCTCCTCACCCTCTATAGGCTTGGTGCTCTTGCACTCGGGAAAGGCAGAGCAGGCCAGGAACTTGCCGAACCGCCCCCATTTCTTGAGCATGGCGCTTCCGCACTTCGGGCACTTCTCGTCGACAATCTCCTCGACCGTGCGCTTGATCTCATCTTTCATCGAGTCGAAGCGTTCCAGGCTCTCGCTCAACGGTCCGTAGAACCTCCGGACGACTTCAACCCATTTGTCCTCTCCCGACTCCACCTTGTCGAGCTCGGTCTCCATGCGCGCGGTAAATCCTACGTCAAAGATGTCCGAGAAGACCTTCAGCAGAATGGTCATCACCGTCTCACCCAGGTCTGTGGGTCTAAGCGCCATCTTTTCCTTCACCACATAGTTTCGCTCAAGGACAGTGCTGATGATCGTGGCATAAGTGCTGGGACGCCCTATGCCCTTATCCTCGAGCTCCTTAATCAGGCTTGCCTCCGTGTAGCGCGGAGGGGGCTGGGTCTCATGACGCTTGACATCGAGGGCAAGAAGATCAAGCGGCTCGCCCTTGGCTATCACCGGAATGCACGTGTCCTTCTCCTCGGCCTTCTCCGAATATACTCTCAAGAAGCCGGGGAACTTCATCACGGTCCCGGTGGCCTTGAAGGTATAGGCGCCGCCATCGATCTCCACCCGGGTAACATCGAAGAGGGCCTGGGCCATCTGGCTGGCCACGAACCTGTCCCATATCAGCTTGTAGAGCCTGAGCTGGTCACGTGTCAGGAATGAACTCAGATCATCGGGTACCCTGTTGACATCGGTGGGCCTTACTGCCTCATGGGCATCCTGGGCGCCCTTGGCCTTGCGGTACCTGGCTGCTTTCGCTGGGACATACTCCTTGCCGAAGCGCTCGGTGATGAACTTCTTCGCCGCATCACCCGCTCCGCCGGCAATCCTCACAGAGTCGGTACGCATATAGGTTATGAGACCCACCCGATCCTTGTCACTCACGTCTATGCCCTCGTAAAGCTCCTGGGCGATGACCATGGTCTTGCGCGCGCTGAAACGGAGCCGGCGGGCGGAATCCTGCTGGAGCGTGCTGGTTATGAACGGGGGCTTGGGGTTCCTGCGCTTCGCCTTCCTCTCAACATCGCGCACATTGTAAGACTGTTTCTTTATGTCGGCGTCGACCTCGTCGGCCCTCTTCTGGGTCTTGATCTCGGCCTTCTCACCATCGATCTTATCGAGCCGCGCGACGAGCTTATCCGTCCTGGGTGTCTGGAACTGGCCGTCAACGGTCCAGTACTCCTCCGAAACAAACTTCCTGATCTCGTCTTCCCGCTCGCAGACCAGCCTCAGGGCCACCGACTGGACTCGCCCCGCACTGGTCCCTTTGTAGAGAACCTCCCAGAGTTTCGGGCTGACCCTGTAGCCCACCAGCCGGTCGAGGATTCTCCTGGCCTGCTGGGCGTCCACCTTGCGCATGTCGATCTCGGTCGGGTTCTCGAAGGCCGCCTTGATGGCCTGCCGGGTTATCTCGTTGAAGATGACCCGCTTGGTTCGCGTCCCTGTCTTATCGACCAGGTGGGCCAGATGCCAGGCGATGGCCTCGCCCTCGCGGTCCATGTCCGGCGCGAGATAGATATCCCCGGCCTTGGCGGCGGCCGCCTTGAGATCCTTAATAGCCTTCGTCTTACCCCTCACGGTCACATACTGGGGCTCGAAATCCTTTTCCAGGTCCACCCCGAGTTTGGACTTAGGCAAGTCCCGGATGTGCCCCATCGATGCCTTTACAATATAGGATGATCCCAGGAAGCGCCCGATGGTTCGGGCCTTGGCGGGAGACTCTACTACTACCAGCGATTTCTTCTTCTTAGAGGCCATTGCATTCTCCGTATATGAATAGACTTATAGAGAGGATAAGTCGCGACCCTGAGATATGCAAGCCAAGACTCAAGGACTGAAGGAGAAGCCTCTCTGACCGGGGCTGCTAGTGTGCGAGAGTCCCGTCGGTCTCACTGCTCCGCCAGGAGACAAGTCTGGGGCGGAAACCAGGGACACCCTCCAGGATAATCGAAGGCACTATGCGCTTTACATCATTCAGTTCAACCGTCTCGACGCAGGTGTAGATGGCTCTCTCGATCAGCTCCTCTATCTGGAGATCATCGAGCAGTCCGAGCTGGCTCAACTGAAGGATGTACCCGTAAGCCTGGGGCGTGATGAGGGACCTCTCGAAGTCGTTCAGCATCCTGAGCGTTGACTTTACTCCGTACTCAGGGAGCACCGTTCCTTCTTCGAAGAAGCTCTCATCCACGGTATGATAAAGCCACATGAACGCGGTGTTTATTTCCCCGATGCTGTAGCCTTCCGTGATCAGAGTATGCGTGAGGCTCTCAACTGTCTTTGAGGCTACTGACTTGTCCACAAGCCTGTCGACTATCGAGATAATTATCTCAACCAGCCGTTCGTCCATCCTGAACCTCGCTTCCAATCTGGCGTACGTCAGGGTAACACAAGCCTAAAACAAAAGCAAGCTTAATTGGAACCGGCGATCCTATTCGGGCTTTAGCGCCCGCAGCACTTCTTGTATTTCTTGCCGCTGCCGCAGGGGCAGGGGTCATTCCGGCCAACCTTGGGCGCGGCCACCCGGGGCCTGGATGAAGACGGAACCCTTCCCGGCCGGCCCCGGCGCGGTCCCCGTGGGGGACCTGGCGATCCTCCCTGGACCGGTGGTGGAGCAAGCCGCGGGGCCGCCGCATCAGGCTTAAAGGCCCGCATCGCGGGCGGGGCCTGGCGCTCCTGGTCCTCGGGCCTTGTGAATCTTCCGTGGAAGATGAGCGAGACGGTCTCCTCCTCGATCGAGTCCAGCATCTTGATGAAGAGCTGATACGCCTCGGACTTATACTCAATAAGCGGGTCTTTCTGCCCGTATGCCCTCAAGCCTATTCCGGCCCTGACGCCATCGAGGTCGTAGAGATGATCCCTCCAGCGCCGGTCTATCACATATAGCAAGAGTCCCCGCTCTATGCTCTTGATGGCCTCGTAGCCAACCTCTTTCTGCTTGGCCTCATAGGCGGCCAGAGCCGATGTTCTGGCTATCCCGGCAATTTTCTCCGGCTCCGTCCCCGGACCCAGATCATCACCGAAGTCAAAGCGCCAGACGAAAAGCGTCTCGAGCTCCTGCTTGAGTCCGTCAAGATCCCAGTCCTCAGGCTGGTCACCGCCGGATAGGCGCTCTTCCATCTTGCGGTCCACGGCCGCCTCGATCATGTTCCTGACTTCAGCACTCATGTCCTCGCTCTCGAGGGCGACCAGGCGGCGGGCGTAGATCACCTCCCGCTGCTTGTTCATCACATCGTCATACTCAAGCAGGTGTTTTCTGACGGCGAAGTTGTTCCCCTCCACCCTCTTCTGGGCGCGCCCGATCTGCTTTGAGATAAGCGAGTGCTGGATCGGCTCATCCTCGCGGATGCCCAGCTTGGAGATCACGCCTGAGAGCCGGTCGCTGCCGAAGAGCCTCATCAGGTCATCCTCAAGGGAAAGATAGAACCTGGAGGAGCCCGGATCGCCCTGACGGCCGCTCCTGCCCCGGAGTTGCCGGTCGATCCTGCGGCTCTCATGACGCTCGGTGCCGATTATGTGAAGGCCGCACGGCATCTCATCCCGGCATGCATCGGCCGTGTTCTCGTCCTTTGAGCACCGCGAGCAGTCCCCAACGG